>DASTOI010000858.1:0-22893 GCA_035762585.1 Myxococcota bacterium | reverse complement strand
GGCCGCAACCGCACGTGACGACCGCTTCTGCGGCAGCGGCTCGGAGGGCGCGAGCGATCCGGAGGACTACGCGACGTTCATGCGCTTCGCGTTTCGTGAGAGCCTCGAGCCGAGCTACGCGCTGCATCACCTCGGGTTCCGCTGCGCGCAGGACGCAGCGCCGTGAGAAGCGGGCTCGCAGCTCGCAGTGCGCGAGCCCGCCGATCACAGCCTCGCGAGCAGCGCCTCGAGCACGCGCGCGTCGCCATTGGCGGCGAAGGCGATGCGACCTTCTGCATCGACCACGAAGACGAGGGCCGGATGCGCGAGCTGGCCGGTGGATTCGTCGCGCTCGCGCGGCACGCGCCAGGCGTCGAGCACGGCGTTCACCGCGTCGGGCGCACCCGAGAGCACGAACGCGTCGTCGCCGAGCCGCCAGCTCTCTGCGAGCGCCGGCAGCCGCGACGGCGTGTCGCGCCACGGATCGAGCGTCACGATCGCGACGTTTGGGACGTGGGCCCCGTCTCCCGCTGCGCGAGCGGCGCGCTGGACCGCGAGCGCCTGAGAGACGAGCGCCGGGCAGACCGTCTCGCAGTGAGCGAATGCGAAAGTCACCAGCGCCGGGCGTCCACGTAGCTGCGCGAGCTCGATGCGCGCGCCGCGCTGGTCGACGAGCCCGAGCGGAGGCGCCGTTCGCTCGAGCCGCGGGAACGCCGCCGCATCCCAGGCCGCATCGACCGCGGCAAGCTGCGTCTCGTCCGAGCCTGCGAGCGTCGCGATGCGCGCCCCCGCCGCGACTGCGCCAAGCGCAAAATGCGCCGCGCAGGCGCAGGTGAGCACGCGGCCGCCGCGCGAGCGCGCGAGCGTCCGCAGCCCGCCGCGCACGCTGCTCCCGAACGCGGCCCAGAGCGCGACGCCGAGGCCGAGTGGCTCGCCGATCAGCACGAGCCAGCCCGAGGCGCTCGGCAGCCCGCTCGGCGCGGCGTTGAAGCACACCCAGCGCGCGCGCGCGAGCCACGCGGGCGGCTCGTCCGGCGCGGGCCAGAGCGCGAGCGCCCACCACGCCGCGGTCGCGAGCACGAGGAACGCGAGCGCGAGCAGCGCGGCGCGCTCGCCGGTCGCGAGCCTCGGCCGCGGCGCGCCGAGGTTCGGTGTCGCGCTCGCCGCCATCAGCCGACCTTCCACACGACGGACAGCAGCTTCCAGTTCACGAAGTAATAGGTGATGAATGCGGCGAGGAAGACGCCCACGAGCACGATCGTGCCCGGCGCAATGCCGAGCGCGTGGGGCGCGAGCGCAGCAGTGTCGGCCGGGACGAGCGCGCGCGGCGGCGCGATCAGGCCGAGCGGGAGCCCCTTCGCAGCGGCGCCGCGGCCCGATTCGCTGGCGTCGAGTCGGCGTCCGAAGAAGACCGAGACCACCGTAATGAGGATGTAGATCCCGCCGCCCGCGATCGCGAGCAGACCGCCGAGCGCCATCACGCCGATCACGAGGTCGACCGCCGGCGAGAACTCGGCGCCGAACGGCGCCTGCGAGAACGTGATGTCCCAGTGCCGGCGCGGCACACCGAAGCTGCCCGCGAACGTCATCGCCATCGAGAAGACCAGCATGCCCCCCGCGAACAGGTAGGGCTGGATGCGCGCCAGCGGCATGAACGCGATCTCACGCCGGAAGATCAGCGGCACCACGTAATAAGTGATCCCCATGAACGCCATCGCGGTGCCCGACACGACGGTCGCGTGGAAGTGGCCCGGAATGCGCAGCGTGTTGTGCGCGATGATGTTGATCTGCTCGGTTCCGAACGTGACCCCCGTGATGCCGCCGACGAAGCCGAACACCACCAGCGAGAGCACGAGGGAGCTGAAGCCGGGATCACCCCACGGCGCGCGCGCGAGCCAGCCGAACAGCCCCTGCGTCGCCCCGCGCAGCCGCATGCCCACCTCGAGCCCGGCCGGCACCGTGAAGCCGTGGATCATGCTGGCGAGCACCGCCATGTACATGAAGTACGAGGTGTTCCAGATCTTCCACGCCGGCCCGAAGCCCGGATCCACGAGCAGGTGGTGCGCCGACGCCATCGAGATGAACAGGATGTAGAGCACGAACGCGACGCGGCTGACCTTCTCGTTCAGCACGACGCCGCCGACGGTGAGCGCGCCGAGCAGGTACCAGAGCGAGACCATCGCGGCGACGTTGATCTGCTGCGACGAGTGGCCGAGGCCCCACCAGATCAGCCGGTAGAACGACGGGTCGATCTCCATCCAGCCGAGCGACCACAAGAAGGTGGGGATGTAGACGAGCGCACCGTGCAGAAGTGTTGCGGCGGCGATGATCGCGGCGGTGAGCGCGCCGAACGTGACGAGCGGCAGCGACGTCTTCAGCACGCCCTCGCGGCGGGCGACCGTGATCGTCGCGAAGAAGTGGCCGACCACGATCAGCGCGCCGACCGCGAACAGGATCACGCCGAGATAGAACGGCGGCTCCGCGCGCAGCGGCACATAGGACGTGAACAGCACGTCCGCCTTGCCCGTCCACATCATCCACTCGACGAGCAGCGCGCCGGCGCTCATCAGACCGAACGCGACCCAGCCGAGCTTCGGCGCCGGCAGCCGCGCGGAGAGCAGCGGCGCGGCGGCGAAGTAGAGCACCGCCATCTCGAAGAAAATGATGAAGAAGATCAGCATGTTCATGCCGTGCACGGTCAGGACCCGGTAGAACCAGACCGGATCGAGCAAGTGCACCGCCTGCCAGCGCGTGAGCAGCACGAGCAGCGCCGCGACGCCGCCGATCAGCAGCGCGATCGTCGCAGCGACGGCGTTCGCCTTGATGAGTGCGTCGGCGCGCGTGTCGACGCGCAGGCCCGTCGCCGGGCACGTTCGCATCGTGTCGCTCATCGCGCGGCCTCCGCCGAGGCGAGCGACGAGGCCGCCGCCGGGCTCGCGGCCGGCAGCACGATCACCTTGCCCACCATCAGGTGATGGCCGACGCCGCAGAACTCGTTGCAGATGATCGAGAATTCGCCCGCCGCGTTGGGCCGCACGCGCAGCGCGTAGTCGTAGCCGGGCACGACCTGGAAGTTCACGTTCACCGGAAACAGGCTGAAGCCGTGGTTCACGTCGAGCGACGAGAGGTGCAGCGTGTACTCCGCGCCCTCGCGAAGCTTCAGAATCGGCAGCCAGCTCCACATCGAGGCCTGCAGGTAGAGCTCGCTGCCGGGCGGCGGCTCGACGACCGGATAGCCGTTCTGCTCGCCGACCTGATAATCCGCGATGAACTGCGCGACGCGCGCGGAGTAGGCCGCCGCGGTCACGCGATGGCGAACGCCGGCCGGGTTCTGCCCGCCGCGCAGGTGCCAGAGCGGCATCATCGCGAACAGCACTAAGCACCACGCGAACGCGATCGCGACCCACACCTTCTCGCTGCCGTGGATCGGCTTCCACCACACGCCCTGCGGCGCCTCGATTCCGGAGTGGTACATGCGCGCCTCCACTTTTCGACTTCGCTCGCGTCACGTGAGGCGAAGCCTCACGGGGGCCCGCTTCGCGGCCCTTGCACTACGGCAGCGGCGCGTCGCCGAGCGACGCGAGCTCCAAGAGTCCCCAGCCCGTGTAGAAGACGAACATCACGACGAGGCAGGCCACGAGGAGCAGGAACGGTCGGTCGAACAGCCGCTGCCCGAGCGGAATCCAGTCGCGGTTCTCAGGGTCCATCGCGCCTCCTCTGCTCCGTTCACGACGACGCGCGCAGACCGGATTGCAAGCGTCGGGCCCGACGCGGAGGAACGGCGCGTGCATTCGCTGTCGGCGAGCAAACGCCGCGCGCCGTGTGCAGGAGTGATCTGGTGAGTGAGAAACGCCCTGAGCGGCCGCGGCGAACCGACGACGCCGGCTCGCGTGGGCCGTGCGTGCCGACTGCAGCCGTCCCAGTTCGCCCTGCGCTGTTCCATCTCGCCGCAGCGGTGGGCTTCGGCGCGGCGCGCTTTGCGCGGCTTCGCGCCGTCGCGTTGAAGCCGCTCGCCGCCGCAGACGCTGCGTTGAATCGCTTTGGCGGCTCGCCCCTCAATCCGCTCTACCAGACCGGCGCGATCGCAGCCCTCGCGTTTCTCTGGATGCTCGCGAGCGGCGTCTACCTGCTGTTCCTCTACCGGGTCGGCGCGCCGTACGAATCGATCGAGGCGATCCAGGCGCAGGCATTCGCCGGCCGTTGGCTGCGCGCGCTCCATCGCTACGCCGCAGACGCCGCGGTGATCGCGGTCCTGCTCCACGTCTTCCGCATGTGGGCGCAAGGGCGCAGCTTCGGCCCGCGTGCGCTCGCGTGGTGCTCGGGGCTCGTGCTGCTCGGCGCGCTCTTGCTGAGTGGCTGGACCGGCTACGTGATGGTGTGGGACGCGCCGGCGCTCGTGCTCGCGCGCGAGGGCGCGCGGCTGCTCGACGCGCTGCCGATCTTCGCGGAGCCGCTCGCCCGCACGTTCTCCGGCGAGCGCCCGATGCCGAGCGCGTTCTTCTTCCTGAACTTGTTCGCGCACGTAGCCGTGCCGGTGGGAATGGCCGGGTTGTTACTGGCTCACGTGGCGCGCCTGGCGCGGCCGCGGTTGCTGCCGCCGCGTTCGCTCGCAATCGCGCTCTCGCTCGCGCTGGTTGCGCTCGCGCTGCTCGTCCCATCGCCGCTGCCTCCGCGCGCCGAGCCGCTGGCGTTGCCGCGCGACGTGCCACTCGATGCGTTCTACGCGTTCTGGCTGCCGCTCACGCAGCGGCTCGAGCCGGGCGCCGCGTGGGCGCTGCTCGGCGCGCTGGCGCTCGGGGCCGCGAGCGCGCCCTGGTGGACGCGGCCGGGTCGAGGCGAGCGCGCCGAGCCCTCGAGCGTGGATCCGCACCTGTGCACCGGCTGCGAGCAGTGCTCGCTCGATTGCCCGTTCGACGCGATTGCGATGGTCGACCGCGAGAACGCGGCGCCCGGCCGCTCCGCGCGGTTCGCGCGCGTCGACCCCGCGCGCTGCGTCGCGTGCGGTATCTGCGCGGGCTCGTGCGCGCCGATGGCGGTCGGTCCGCCGGGGCGGACGGGCCGCGATCAGCTCGCCGCTGCGCGCCAGCTGCTGCATGACGGCGGCGTGAGCACCGGCGACGTCGTCGTGGTTGCCTGCCGTAGCGGCGCCGGCGCGCCGTCCGAGCCCGGGCTCGCATGCATCGCAATCGACTGCGCGGGGAATCTGCACAGCTCGCTAGTCGAGCTGCTCGTGCGCTCGGGCGTCGCCGGCGTGCTGGTCGCGAGCTGCCCGCCGCGCGATTGCCGGAGTCGCGAAGGCCCGAAGTGGCTCGGCGAGCGGCTGTTCCATGACCGCGAGGCCGAGCTGCACGCGCGCGTTCCGCGCGAGCGCGTGCGCGTCGTGCATGCGAGCGCGGGCGAGCCGGAGGTGCTGCGCGAGGCGCTCGCGCGCTTCCGCGCCGAGCTCGCGGCGCTCGCGCGCGCTCGGCCCGAGCGCGCAGTCGCGCTCGATGCAGAGTGCGAGCCGCCCGCAGTGGAGGCGAGACGATGAGGTTCCGAGCACGCGTGCCCGGCGCACTGATCGGGCTCGGGCTGCTCGCGGCGATCGCGCTCGGTACGCGCGCGCCGTTCGAGCTGGGATCCCCCTCGCGCGCCGCGTTGCGCCTCGCCTGGCGCGCGCACGGCGAGGCGGCGCTTCAGTGCCGCAGGCCGTCCGCCGAGGAGCTCGCGCGGCTCCCGGTGCACATGCGCCGCGAGGAAATCTGCGAGCGCCGCCTGCCGACGTTCCGCCTCGTCGTCGAGATCGACGGCGCGCGCGCGCTCGCCGAATCGGTCGCGCCGTCGGGCGCAGCGGGCGATCGGGCCGCCGTCGTGCTGCGCGAGCTGCCGCTCGCGCCGGGCGCGCACGAGCTGAACGTCACGTTCGAGCCGGAGCAAGGCGGCGCCGCCGCGAAACGACTCTCGCGGCGCATCCACGTGAGGCCGGGCGAGGTGGCGCTCGTGATGGAGGATCCCCACACGCGCGAGCTCGTCGTGCGCGGTCCCTGAACGCGCTCGGCGCGGCTTGTTAGTGCCGCTTGCGGGCGGCCGCTGAGCGCATCCGGCGGGGACGCCGACGGCGCTGCAAGGAATCCCCCGCTCGTCCGTAGACGCCCTCGTGACCGCGATCTTCACAGCGGCGTTCCCCGGCGTCGGACCGTTCGGGTTAGCTTGGCGGCTACTCATGGCGACACGCGACTCGCTGGACGAAGGCGCCCGGACGGGCGCGGCGTCGCTGCGCAGCCTCGCGAGCACCGGGCCGCCCTCGCCGCTCGACCACGCGGGTCTCGTCCGTCATTACGGCGAGGACGTGCTGCGCCTGTGTCGCCGCATGCTCGGGCACGCGCACGATGCCGAGGACGCGCGCAGCGAGACCTTCCTGCGCGCGCAGCAGGCAGCCGCGAGCTGGGACGGACGGCCGGTGCGTGCGTGGCTGCTCGGAATCGCGTCGCATCACTGCGTGGACCGGCTGCGCCGGCGCGCGCTCGAGGGCCGCCTGTTCGAGGCGCGCGATCTGGCCGAGGACGATCTGCCCGCGCAGGCGGCGAGCCCGCTGACGCTGCTGCTCGCGCGCGAGCGCAGCGGCCAGCTCGAGGCCGCGCTCGCCGAGCTGCCTGACAAGTACCGAGCCCCGCTCGTGCTGCGCTTCCTCGCCGATCAGAGCTACGCGGAGATCGCGGCGGCGCTCGGCGTCAGCGACGCGCAGGTGGCAGTGCTCGTGTTTCGCGCGAAGGCGCGGCTGCGCGACGCGCTCGCGGCGGATCCGCGGCGCAAGCGGAGCGCGCGCGGAGCCGGAGCCGAGCGGAGAGCAAGCCCATGACCTGCCCGCCCGAATGGCAGCTCTCGGCATACGTCGACGCCGGCCTCGAGCCCGCGAGCGCGAAGCCGCTCGAGCTGCATCTGGTCTCGTGCGCGCGCTGCCGGCGCCGCGTCGTCGCGCTGCGCGACGAGGCGCGCGTGCTGCGCGATCTCGTGCACGAGCGTCTGCCCGCGCCTCCCGTGCCCGCGCAAGCGGGCCGCGGCATCGCGTTCGGCCTCCCGATCGCGACCGCAGCGCTCGCGCTCGTCTCGTTCGGGGCCGGCGCGCTCGTCGAGTCCGTACCCCGTCCGTTCCGTTGGTTCGCGCCTACTGAAGAGCTCGGAGTGATGAACATGTTGGTCGACCTCGCGTTCGCGGTCCGTAACAACTTCGCCGCGTGGTTCGACTTCGCGTTCGCGCTCGCAGCGCTCTCGGCGGTCGCCGGCGTCGCGTATCTCGCGGCCGACGCGCTGGCGCGCAGAACTCGCGCCGATGGCCGCACGGCCGCGCTGCTGCTCGCGCTGCTCGGCGCGGCCGCGCTCGCCGAGCGCGCGCACGCGGAGATCTCGATCCGCGAGAGCGACGAGGGCGAGGTGCGCGTCGGCGCGGACGAAAAGATCGACGGCTCGCTGGTCGCGATGGGCGAGAGCGTGACGATCGACGGCAGCGTCGCGGGCGACCTGCTCGCGTTCGGCAGGACCGTGCGCATCGCCGGGCAGGTCGAGGGCAACCTGTTCTGCGCAGGCCGCGACGTCGAGATCACCGGCAGCGTCACCGGCAGCGTGCACTGCGCCGGCATGAACGTGCGCGCGTCGAGCGCGGTGGGCGGCAACTTCTACGGCGCGGGCCAGGACGTCGTGCTCGAGGCGGAGTCGAGAGTGGGCGGCGACGTCGCGCTCGCGTTCGAGGACGGCCAGCTCGACGGCGAGATCGCGCGCGACGTGATCGGCGCCGGGGAAGACTTGACGGTGGCCGGCCGCGTCGGGCGCGACGCGACGTTCCACGTCGGCGACGTCACGTTTCTGGCCAGCGCCGTCGTGCCGGGCAACGTGGAGCTCCACATGCCCGAGGGCGAGGAGCCGACGATCGCCGCGGGCGCCTCGCTCGGCAGTGTGGAGCGCAAAGTCCTCGAAGGCGGCGCGCCGCGCACGCCGCTGAAGCGCATCTCGCAGTTCGAGTTCATTCGCCGCCAGATCGTGCTCGTGGTCAGCGCATTCCTGGTCGGCATCGTGCTGTTCGCGCTCGCGCCCGGAATGTTCAGTGCTCGCGTCGAGACCGCCGGACGCTTCTTCGGCGCGGTCGGCGCCGGCATCCTCGCCCTAATCGCGCTGTTCATCGGCGGGTGCGTGATCGGCATGACGATCGTCGGTCTGCCCGCCGCTGCGCTCGTCTTCTTCGTGATGGCGGTGATGATCTTCGTCGGTCCGATCGCGGTCGCGGCGATCGTCGGGCGTATGGTGATGCGCTCGGGTCTCGGCGACTTCCGCGAGTTCGCGATCGCGCTCGGCGTCGGCCTGCTCCTGGTCGGCATCCTGATGAGCCTGCCGGTCGTCGGCGTGATCGCGACGATCGTGATCATCTTCGAGGGCGTCGGCCTGCTCACCATCGAGGCGTGGGATTGGTGGAGCGAGCGCCGTGCCGCACGCGCCGCGGGCTTGCCGGCGTAGGGCGGCGATCTGCCGCTATCGGGAGGCCGGGCGAGCCGGCATCGAGTAACCATCGCGGTCCCGAGTTCGTAGAGCGCGAGGCAGGTTTGCAGGCTTCGGATGGACGCAGCGATCGCTGGCGCGAGTGGATGGCCTCCGCGCAGCGCGGCGACGCGCTCGCCTACGAGCGCCTGCTCGAAGACCTGTTGCCGTTCGTGCGCGGGATCGTGCGCGCCCGGCTCGGCGACGACGCGAACTTGGAGGACGTGGTGCAGGACGTGCTGCTCGCGATCCACACCGCACGCCACACCTTCCAAGCGGGCCGCGAGCTCGAGCCGTGGGTCCGCACGATCGCGCGCAACGCGGTGATCGATTCGGTGCGGCGCCGCAGTCGGCAGCGCGCACGGGACGCCGGCGTCGACGCCGCCGAGCTCGCGGAGGATCCGAGCGCGCGCGCGAGCGCCGAGGCCGAGCCGCTGCCGCGCGAGCTCGAGCGCGCGCTCGAGAAGCTGCCGAGCGTGCAGCGCGAGGCGGTGCTGCTGCTCAAGGTGTACGGGCTCTCGGTCGTCGAGGCGGCCACGCGCGCGCGCACGACGCCGGGCGCGCTCAAGCTGCGGGCGCACCGCGGCTATCGGCTGCTGCGCGATCTGTTGGGGAGGGAGCGCCCATGAGCGCTGATCCCACCCGCGACCTGGTGCGCGAGCTCGCGAGCGACCTCACCCCCGTGAAGCCGCTGCCGCGCCTGCGCTTCGTCGCAGCCGCCGTGCTGCTCGCGTGGCTCGCGATCGCGCTCCTGAGCGTCGCGCTGAAGGGGCTCGCGCCCGATTTCTTCGGGACGCTCGCGCGGCCGCTGAGCGCGGGCGGCATCTTCGCGGGGCTCCTGCTCGGCGGTCTCGGCGGTGCGCTCGGCGCGCTCGCGCTCGCGATCCCGGGGCGCGAGCGGCTCGCGCACGGCGGGCTCGCGCTGTGCGCGGCCGGCAGTGCGCTCGCGATCGCGGTGGGCCTCGCGATCGTCGCGCGCGGCGCGCCGGCCGCATGGCGGCCGCCGGTCGCGGGCGATCTGGCGTGCCTGCTTCTCGGGCTCGCCGTCGGCATCGTGCCGGCGCTCTCGCTCGCGTGGTTCGGCGGGCGCGCGGCGCCGTTCCGTCCGCTCACGCTCGCGCTCGCCGCGGCTGCCGGCGCGGCCGCGCTCGGCGGCAGCGTCGCGCAGGCCTGCTGCGCGGTCGGCGAGCCGATGCACCTGCTGCTCGGTCACGCGCTCGTGCCCGCGCTCGGCGCGTTCGCGCTCGCGCTCCCGCTGCTCCTCGCGATTCGCGGGAGCGAGCGCCGTCAGAGCAGTTAGGGTCCGCCGCGGCGATGCCCGCGATCTCGAGGCCGCCAGGAGCGTCGATGGCCGATCCGAAGCCCGTCCCCGTCCCCGAAGCTCGCTTCACGAACGTCGCGTTCGTGCAGCACACGCAGCTCGAGTTCTACCTCCGATTCGGACAGCTCGTGCCGGATCAGCCCGGCGTCGCGTCGCTGGTCGGGTCGCTCGTGATGACACCGCAGCATGCGAAGCTGCTGCTCGCGGCGTTGTCCGAGAACATCGAGCGCTACGAGAGCCGCTTCGGCGAGATCAAGCCCCCGCCGATGCCGAAGCCGGAGCTGATGCAGTGAACGCGGCGCACTCGATTGCGCCGCTCCCGAGGACGGCCTACGCGAGCGTGCCGCCGTCCATCCGGATCGATTCACCGTTGATGTGAATGCCGTCGTCGCTGCAGAGCAGCGCGACCACGCTCGCGACGACCTCCGGCCCGCGCGCGGTATCGAGCGGCGTCGCGCGCGCGACCAGCTTCCAGTCGGCGTCCTTCGGCAGCACGCCGCCGCCGCTCATCGCGGTCGTGATCGAGCCGGGGCAGAGCGCGTTGCAGCGCACGCCCTGCTTGCCGAACTCGACCGCGAGCGTGCGCGTCAGCGCGAGCACGCCGCCCTTGCTCGTCCCGTAGGCCGAGGCGTACGGCATGCCGGCGAGCGCGGACGTCGACGACGTGTTCACGATCGCGCCCTTCGTCATCAACAGGTGCGGCATCGCCGCTTTGCACATCAAGAACGTGCCGGTCAGGTTGATGCGGAGCACGCGCTCGAACTCGGCCAGCGAGATGTCGGCGAGGTGCTTCAGTAACAACACGCCGGCGATGTTGACGAGCGCGTCGAGCTTGCCGAAGCGGTCGACGCACGCCTGCACGGTCTGCTGCACCTGCGCCTCGTCGCCGACGTCGCAGCTGCGCAGCGCGACGTCCGCGCCGAGCTCGGCGCAGCGCTTCGCGGTCGCTTCGAGTCCCTCGCGCGCGACGTCGACGAGAAACAGGCTCGCGCCCTCGCTCGCGAGCCGCTCCGCGGAGGCGCGCCCGATGCCCGCCGCCGCGCCCGTGATCAGCGCCACCTTCCCGTCGAACCTGCGCATCCGCTCCGCTCCCTCCCAGGGCGGCGCAGTCTGGCACACTCGCCCGCGATGACGATGCCGCTCGAGAGCCTGCGCGTGCTGGACCTGACGGCCGAGATCGCGGGCCCGTACGCGACGAAGCTGCTCGTCGATGCCGGCGCTCAGGTGATCAAGCTCGAAGGCCCGGACGGAGATCCGCTGCGGCGCTGGAGCGCGTCGCACACTCCTCTCACGACCGGAGAAGACGGCCCGCTGTTTCGTTTCCTGAACGGCGGCAAGGCGAGCGTCGTGGCCGACCTCGCGAGCGACGCGGGCCGCGAGCGCGCGCTCGCGCTCGCGCGCGATGCGGACGTGCTGATCGAATCGCTCGGGCCGGGCGGGCTCGCGGCGCTCGGCGGCGCGGGCGCGCTGCTCGCGTCGAATCCGCGTCTGAGTGTCGTCTCGTTCTCGCCGTGGGGGCTCGGAGGACCGTGGGCGGCGCGGCCGTCGACCGAGCACACCCAGCAGGCCGCGTGCGGCGCGACCGGCTATCGCGGGCTGCCCGAGCGCGGGCCGGTGAGCGCGGGCGGCCGCATCGGCGAGTGGATGGCGGGTCCGTTCATCGCGCTCGGCGCGCTGCTCGCGTGGCGGCACGCGCGCGCGAGCGGCCGCGGGCAGCACGTCGACGTCTCGCAGTTCGAGTGCACGCTCGCGTCGCTGACCACGCTGCACGATCTCCAGGGGCAGTTATTGGGGATTCCCGCGGCGATCTCGATCGACACGCCGTCGATCGAGCCCGCGCGCGACGGCTGGGTCGGCCTGACCGCGTACACCGGGCAGCAGTGGAAGGATTTCTGCCTGCTGATCGGGCGCCCCGAGCTCGCGGAGGACGAGCGCTTCTACGAGGCCCGCGTACGCATGCAGCATATCGCGTTCGTGCAGGAAGCGATGCACGCGTGGACGAAGCAGCACACGGTCGACGAGATCCTCGCGCTCGCGAGCGAGCTGCGGATTCCGGCGGCGCCGATCGGCGACGGCAAGCGCGTGCTCGAGTTCGACCACCTGCGCGAGCGCGGCGTGTTCGTGCGCTCGCCGCACGGCGATTTCCTGCAGCCGCGCGTGCCGTACCTGCTGAGCGCGTGCGCGCCGCGCCCGTTCGAGCGCGCGCCGAAGCTCGGCGAGCACGGCGCGAGTGCCGACTTCGAGGCGCGCACCAGCGCACGGATCCAGACGGACCCGGCTCCGCCGCGTAACAGTGGGGTCAGACCCCGTTGTCACGCAGAGCTCCCGCTCGCGGGCGTTCGCGTCGTCGACCTGACCGCGTTCTGGGCGGGGCCGATCGTGACGAGCCTGTTCGCGGATCTCGGCGCGGACGTGATCAAGGTCGAGTCGATCCAGCGTCCCGACGGCATGCGCTTCGCGGGTGCCGTACGCAAGGACCCGCTCTGGGAACGCTCTGCGGTCTTCCACGGCGTCAACTGCAACAAGCGCGGCATCACGCTCGATCTCGACGCGCCGGAAGGGCGCGAGCTGTTATTGCGCCTCGTCGACGGCGCCGACGTGCTGATCGAGAACTTCTCGGCGCGCGTGATGGACCACTTCGGGCTCGGCTGGGGGCGCCTGCACGCGCGCAATCCGCGGCTCGTGATGACGCGCATGCCGGCGTGGGGGCTCTCCGGCCCCTGGCGCGACCGTGTCGGCTTCGCGCCGAACGTCGAGCAGGTGAGCGGGCTCGCGTGGCTCACCGGCTATGAGGACCTGCCGCTCGTCGTGCGCGGCGCCTGCGATCCGTTCGGCGGCATGCACGCCGCGTTCGCGACGCTGCTCGCGCTCGAGCAGCGCGAGCGCACGGGCGAGGGCCAGCTCGTCGAGCTGCCGCTGATCGAGCCCGCGCTGAACGCCGCCGCGGAGCAGGTGATCGAGTGGACGAAGCACGGCGTGCTGCTCCCGCGGCTCGGCAATCGCGGACCGTACGCGGCGCCGCAGGGCGTCTACCGCTGCGCGAAGGACGCGCGCGGCGACGAATGGCTCGCGCTCGCGGTCGCGACCGACGCCCAATGGAACGCACTCCGCAACGCGCTCGGCGATCCGCCCGCGCTACGAGATCCGGCGCTCGCGAACGCAGCCGGCCGACGCGCCGCGCACGACACGATCGACGCAGTGATTACGGCGTGGTGCGCCGAGCAGAAGTGCGCCGACGCCGAGGCGACGCTGCTCGCCGCCGGCATCCCCGCTGCCGCGTGCATCAACCCGCATCACGTGCTCCCGAATCCCCAGCTCGAAGCCCGCGCCGCCTTCACCACGCTCACGCATCCAGTGACGGGCGCAACGCGCTACCCCGAGCTCCCAATGCGCTTCTCCGCCTGGCCCCGCCCGCTGCGCCACAGCCCGCCGCCGACGCTCGGCCAGCACAACGACGAAGTCCTCCATGAGCTGGGCCTCGGCGATCAGGAAATCGCCGACCTACGCGCCAAGAAGATCATCGGCGAAAAGCCCGCGTGGGTGTCGTAACCACACGTCGCGAAGCAACGATGGAAGGGTGAATCGGAGCGCGTCTCAACGGCGCGCTCCGATTCACCCTTCCAAGTAAGACGACTGCGAGACGTTCCCGACGCACACCACCGACCGCGAGCGACGGGGGCGCGGACGGCGGGGTCGCGGAGCGAAGCCCCAGGCGTGACCGCGCGCACGGCTAGAACGCATCGCGCCAAAATCCTCGAACGGCGCACGCCTCGGTCCACCGCGGCCACGCGGGTGAGCGGAGCCGAGCCCCGCCGGCAGCGCCCCCGTCGCGAGCGCGTGCAAGTCCGACTTATCAGGCCCGCCCGCTCACCGCGCCGGATCGAGCATCTCCTTGAACCCGTACCGCGGATAAGGCCCGAGCGCGATCTGCTCCAGCACCCCGATTCCCGTCTCCCCGGCGCTGCGCGCCCGCATCACCTGCTGGATGTGCTGATTCTCGAGCGCCATCTCGTTCAGGTCTGCGAATCGCCAGCTCTCGCCGCCGATCGCGAGCTCCCCCTTCCAGCGCCCGTGTCCCCACTCGGGGTGCGAGTACCCAATGCCTTTCATGCGGAAGCAGATCGTCGGCTCGAGCTCGATCTCGGTGCGCTTCCCGTTGCGGTGGATCAGCGAGAGCTCCGCGCGCGCCGCGCGGCGCGTGCCGGGCACGTACACCAAACGGTGCTCCGCCGCGGCGAGCAGCTCGGTGCCCGCGTCCTCGACGCCCGGGATCTTCGCCGGATCGTCGTAGACCGGGCACACCATCCCGTCGAAGTGCCACGGCACGCCGGCGGAGTCCTCGAACAGGCACATGTGTGTGCACTTATCAGGCCAGTGAAGCGGCGCCCACAGGAAGAAGAACTGCGGCGCTGAGGCCGGCGGCGCCCCGGCCGGGTCGCCTTCGCCGACCGGCCGAATTCCCCAGGAGCGGTCCTTCGTGCCGTAGTTGCGGCGCGGATCGAGACGCAGCGTCTTGCCCGCGTAGCGCAGCTCGCCGCGCCAGTGGCCGAACTGATTGAAGCGGGTCGCGTCCATCAATCCCTTGCCGCGGCCGTGCGTCTGGCGCCCCTCCTCGATGTTCGCGGTGCGCGGGATCCAGGTGAGCTCGCCGCTGACGCCGGTCGAGTTGTCGTCCAGCACGACGCGCAGCGACTTCATGGGCTCGAGGATCTCGAGCTTGAACGGGCCGACCTCGACCTCGCTCGGCTCGCGCGGCGCGCGGCGCGACGCGTGAAACGCGTGCTGCTCGCCGTCGATCGCGACGGACACGCCGCAGTCCATGATGCCGAGGTTCGGATAGATCGCGGCGCCGATGCCGAGATACCACGAGCCGTCGTCGGCATAGCCGTTGAACCAGTAGCGGTCGTACGCGTTGCGGCTCGCGGTGGCGACGTGCGCGATCGGCTCGGGCGTCTGGTGAATGGGATAGTCGTCGAGCTTCGACAGCATGCGCGGCTCCTCGCGTTCGGGTGAGCGAAGCGCGAGCGAGCATACGACAGCCGCGCGGACGCCCGCGCGATCGCGGGTAGCATGCGCCTCGCCGAACGCGAGGAGCTCATGCCGCCGATCACGCGCCGCAGGTTCTTGAGGAACACGCTCGCGAGCGGAGCGGCGCTCGCCGCGGGCGGCTCGCTGGGCTGCGGGGCGCCGGAGGCGCACGCGCCGCACGTGCCGCCGCTGCGGCTCGGCTACGGCGGCTTCGCGATGGGGATTCAGAGCTGGTCGCTGCGGCACTACACGCTCGACGCGGCGCTCGAGATCGTGGAGGCATTAGGGCTCTCGCGGATCGAGCTGATCCCGGCGACCGGGCTCGGCTCGATCCGCGTCGCGGAGCACCTGCCCGTGACGGACGACGGCCCGACGATCGATGCCGCGCTCGCCGCGTGCCGCGCGCGCGGCATTCAGATCGCGGCGCACGGCGTGAATGCGGTGCCCGACGCCGAGACGGCGCGCGCGCTGTTCGCGTTCGCGAAGCGCGCCCGCATCCCGGTGCTCTCGATCGCCCCGGACGAGAGCGCGCTCGACGAGCTCGACGCGCTCTGCCGCACGAATCCGGGCGTGCGTCTCGCGATCCACAATCACGGTCCGCACCTGCCTTGGGAGACCGTCGACGAGATTCTCGCAGCGATCGAGTCGCGTCATCCGGCTCTCGGCGCGTGCGTCGACACCGGCCACTTCATCCGCAGTGGGATCGATCCCGTCGGCGCGATTCGGCGCTTCGGCGCACGCGCGCACGGCGTCCATCTGAAGGACTTCGTCGAAGCCGGCGCGCTCGCGGACGGCTGCATCCTCGGGGACGGCCGACTCGATCTCGACGCCGTGTTCCGCGCGCTGCGCGAGGTGGAGTTCTCGGGCGCGCTCTCGCTCGAGTACGAGGAGAATCCCGAGAACGTCGTGCCGGATCTCGTCGCTTGTCTCGAAGCGGCGTCGGAGGCCGCGGAGCGCGTCGCGGGCGCCTGATGGCGCCGCGAAGCGAAGTCCTCAGCGCTCCGCGAGCAGCTTCTCTCGGCCGACGCCCCACAGCCACGCCGCGAGCAGCGCGAACGCCGCGAGCGCGAAGACGTCGCTGCGCGAGAGCGCCGGAAGGCTCCGCCCGAGCGCGCCGAGCGCCTGAGAGAACGACTCGTTCGCGCCGGCGATCAGCGCGAGCACCGTGCCGCCGATCGCGCCGCCCGCGATCAAGCCCGACGCGGCGAGCACGCCGGGGCTGGTATCGCTGTCGGCGCTGCCCGCGGCGGGCTTGCGGCGGCGGCGCTCGACCCACCAGCGCACGAGGCCGCCGAGGAAGATCGGGCTCGAAACCGACAGCGGCAGGTAGACGCCGACCGCGAATGGCAGCGCCGAGATGCTCGCGAGCTCGAGCGTGATCGCGATGAACGCGCCGATGCCGACCAGTCCCCACGGCAGCTTCTGCGTGAGGATGCCGTCGATGATCAGCGACATCAGCCGCGCTTTGGGCGCGTCGAACTTCGGCACCGGCGTGCCGTCGTCGCGCTGCGTGACGACGCCGTTGATGCCGGGATCGACGAGGTAGCGGATCGCACCGGCGTCATCGACGAGGTAGCGGCCGGGAGGCACGCCGGGCGGCGTCTCGTCAGCTGTTAGGTGGGCGACGTTGTAGCTCGCCGCGTCGCGCGCGGCGTCGGGGCCTGAGAGCGTCTCGCGCCCGTCGAACTGCACAGTCTCGATCGTGACGCCCGGGAACTCGCGCTTCGCGTAGACCGTGCGCACGTCGTTGAAAAGCTGCAGCGAGGCGCCGATCACGAGCGCCGAAATGCCGGCGCCGATCAGGATGCCGATCTGCTGCGAGCGCGGCGTCGCTCCCACCAAGAAGCCGGTCTTCAGGTCCTGCGCGGTGGTGCCGCCGTTCGACGACGCGACGCAGACGACCGCCGCGATCGAGAGCGCGGTCAACCGGTCGGCCGGCGAGGTCCAGCCGAACGCGAGGAACAACAAGCAGGTGAGCAGCAGCGTCGCGACCGTCATGCCCGAGATCGGGTTCGAGGTCGAGCCGACCTCGCCGGTGAGGCGCGACGAGACGGTCACGAACAAGAAGCCGAACGCGAGGATCAGGAGCGCCGCCGGCAACGAGACGCCGAGCGCCGGCACGACCATCAGCGCCCCGACGAGCGCGAGGCTGCCGAGCACGACCGTCAACATCGACAGGTCGCGATCGGTGCGTGGCGCCGTCTCGGATCGGATGGGAGCCGCCCCGCGCAGGCTTCCGATCCCCGTGACGAACGCGCGCGCGAGCATCGGCAGCACGCGCGCGAGAGCGATCATCCCGCCGGTCGCGACGGCGCCCGCTCCGATGTAGAGGATGTACGCGTTGCGGATATCGCCCGGCGCCATCTCGGCGACGCGCTGCGTCGCCGGGAAGAGCGGCTCGCGGAGGCTCTCGCCGACGAGCGCGATCAGCGGAATCAGCACCAGGTAGGAGAGCACGCCGCCCGCGCACATGATGCCCGCCGTACGCGGCCCGAGGATGTAGCCGACCCCTAACAGCTCCGGCGCCGCGTCCATCGCGACCGAGCCGCCCTTCAGCCAGCCGAGCCCGCGCTCGACCGAGCCTTTCAAGAGCGCGAGCCCGCCGTCGCCGTTCAGCGCCTTCAACAAGAACCCGACGCCGAGCCCGGTGAACACGGTCTTCGCGGTGGTGCCGCCCCTCTCGCCGGCAATCAGCACCTCGGCGCATGCGGTGCCTTCCGGGAACGCGAGCCTTCCGTGCTCGCGCGCCACCAGGCCGCGGCGCAGCGGGATCATCATCAGGATGCCGAGCGCGCTGCCGAGCAGTGCGATCGTCATGATGCGCGGCAGCTCCATATCGAAGCCGAGCGTCATCAGCGCCGGCATCGTCACCGCGACGCCGAACGCGATCGATTCGCCCGCCGAGCCGGCCGTCTGCACGACGTTGTTCTCGAGGATCGTCGCGCGCCGCAGCCCGAACACCTGCTGCGCCCAGCGGAAGATCGAGATCGACATCACCGCGACCGGAATCGACGCGCTGACCGTGAGCCCCGTCTTCAGCGCCAAATACAGCGACGCCGTCCCGAACAGCACCCCGAGCACGGTCCCGAGCAAAATCGGCAGCAGCGTCAGCTCCGCAATCGACTCCCGCGGCGCCACGAACGGCTGATGCGTCGCCACCGACTCGCTCATTCCCGCTCCCACCTCTTCTTACGTGCGCGCGACTCTACACGCGTCACGCGCACGATTTGCGATCAAACCTCGGGACCCACGAACTGATCGTGAGCCACGAGGTGAGAATCGACACCAGCCACGGCGAACGCGAAGCGTGTGAGGACGGCGCCTCGATGGCGCCGTCCTCACACCACGGTCCCTAATACCCCGCCGCCGCAGACGAGGGCACCCAGGCGCGGAGCGCAGGGCGGGACGGAGGCGCCGAGAGCGGCGGGCCCAGAGCAACCGGCGGCGCATGTCACTGTGGGCGGCCGTAGCGCCCCACCGGCGCGACCATCTCGCTGCACCTTCGGGTTCGAAGCCGCGCCCGCTCATGCACCCGCACGCACAGCAACGAGAAGCGAGGGCCCGAAGCGGCAGGCGCCCCTCCCGCCCAGCGCGCTCGCACCAATCCGATGCGAAAGGACCCGACACGAGACCGATCGAAACGAATCGCACGCCTCGAAGCTCCGTTCCGATCTCCGCTCTCAGCCCGCGCGTCTCGTCTCAGCCCGCGCGTCTCGTCTTCCACTTCGCCAACGCGAGCCGCTGCTGCGCGAGCTTGTCTGCGCCGGCGCTCTCCAGTGCTTCGCGCGGAACCACCGCGAGCCCGAACGCGAGCCGCAGCGCGATCGGCTCGCGCAGCCCGGCCTTGCACAGCTCGATCGTCGCGAGCTCGTCGCGCAGCCGCTCGAAGCGGCGCTCGACGCCCGGGTGATCGGCGTCGAGCAGCGCGATCGCGAGCTCGTCGGCGCCGGTCCTCCCCAACAAGTCGGTCGCCCGGAAGCGCTCGCCGAGCTCGCGCACGAGCCAGCGCAGCAGCGCGTCGGCCAGCGCGGCGCCGTGCGCCTCGCGGATCTCGCGCAGCGCGCCGAACTCGACGCGCGCGAGCGTGAGCGACTGCGACGCGGCGCGCGCGCGGGATTCGGCGTGCGCGAGGCAGCGCGCGAACGCGGTCGCGTGCAGCGCACCGCTCGCGCTGTCGAGGATCGCGAGACGCTGGATGCGCTGGCCGCGCAGCGCGGCCAGCGTGCTCGCGACGCCGAGCGCGGCCGCGGTCAGCAGGCTGGGCGCCGCCGCGACGACGCTCCGCGAGGGCGCGTCGCCGAGCATCTCGAGCGCGCCGATCGAGAGCAGGCCGACGCCCGCGGCGAGCACGCACAGGCGCGGGTCGCCGCGCAGCGCGAGCAGCGCTTGGCCGGCCGCCAGCGCTGCGAGCGCGTGCGCCGGCTCGACGCGCAGCGCCGAGGGGCCGAGCACGCTCCACGCGAACGCACTCAGTACGCACGCATAGAGCGCGCTCCCGGCGAGCTCGGCGAGCGGCTGGACGCGAGGGTGGTCGACGATCTCGAGCCGCACCGCGATCAGCAGGCCGGTCAGCATCGAGACCAGCATCGCCCAGCGCTGGATCGCGCCGTCGCCGACGAACACGAACAACAGCGGCAGCGTCAGCAGCGCAACCGCCGCCGCGTGCGTGAACGAGCGATCGGTGGTGGCGGCCGCGACGAGCGCGTCCTCGGGGCTGCCGATCAGGAACGCCTTCAGCGCGCGCTGCAGGCGCGCCCAGCGCCCGCGCGGCTTCGCCGCGGTCGGCAGCGAGAAATCGAAGCTCGCAGAGAAGCTCTCGGCGACCGGCACCATTGCGCAGGTTTCGGCCGAGTTCTGGGCAGGCTTGAACCCGCCGCGCAGCCGCCCGCGAACGCAGCGGAGTAGAGTGGCGTTAGGGGAGGACGCGATGAAGCGGATCGCGATCGCGCTGCTCGTTCTGGCGCTCGCCGCGGGCGCGGCGCTGTTCGTCGCCGGCGAGGGCTGGCTGGGCGCACCGGAAGCGCCTGGAGAGATTCGCGGCGCCGCGCGGAGCGACGCGCGCGTCGCAGCGGAGGAGCGCGCGCAGGCGAGCGCCGCGAGCGCGCTCGGCGCGCCGGACGCGAAGCAGATCCTGTTCGGGGATCTCCACGTCCACACGACGTTCTCGTTCGACGCGTTCATGATGAGCATGCCCGCGATGGTGGGCGAGGGCGCGCATCCGCCGGCCGACGCGTGTGACTTCGCGCGCCACTGCTCGGCGCTCGATTTCTGGTCGATCAACGACCACGCCGAAGGGCTCACCTCGCAGAACTGGATCGACACCGTCGCGTCGATTCGCCAGTGCAGCGAGGTGAGCGGCAGCGGCCCGCGCCCCGACACCGTGCCGTTCCTCGGCTGGGAGTGGACGCAGATCGGGAGCACGCCGGCGGATCATTATGGGCACAAGAACGTCGTGCTGCGTGGGCTCGGCGTCGACGAGGTGCCGGCGCGTCCGATCGCCGCGGGCGGCCGCGCGCTGCAGATTCGCCTGAGCGGTGGGCCGAGCTTCACGCAGCGCGGCATCGCCGCGCTCGCCGGCGGGCACCCCCGCTACCGCGATCTCGCGCGCTACTTCGCAGACCGAGACGCGACCGTGTTCTGTCCGGACGACGTGCCCGTGCGCGAGCTGCCACCCGATTGCGTCGAGGTCGCAGAGACGCCCGACATGCTCTTCGACAAGCTCGACGACTGGGGCTCCGCGTCGCTCGTGATTCCGCACGGCACGACCTGGGGCTTCTACACGCCGCCGGGCTCGAAGTGGGACAAGCAGCTGGTCGGCCGCATGCAGGACGACGATCGCCAGACGCTGCTCGAGATCTTCTCGGGCCACGGCGATTCCGAGAAGTTCGTCGATTACCGCGAAGTCGAATTCGGCGCGGACGGCACTCCACACTGCCCGCCCGCGCAGCCTAATTACCTCCCCACCTGCGTGCGCGCGGGCGAGATCATCCGCGCGCGCTGCCTCGCGGAAGGCACGGGAGCGGAGGAATGCGACGCGCGCGCCGCCGAGACGCGCGAGCTCGCGGCGGCGGCGGGAGTCGCGCCGCATCTCGTCGTCGACGGTGAGAAGCCCGAAGAGTGGCTCGACGCCGGGCAGTGCCGCGAATGCGATCAGCCGGCGTTCAACTACCGGCCGGGCGGCGCGGCGCAGTACATCGCCGCGCTCGGCGCGTTCGGCGAAGGCGGCCCGCGTCCGCGGCGCTTCCGTTTCGGCTTCCTCGCGGCGAGCGACAACCACTTCGCGCGGCCCGGCACCGGCTTCAAGCAAGTCAACCGGCGCGGCAACACCGAGTCGAACGGCGAACCTGTTACGGGAATCCTCGCGCGCCAGCAGAGCGCGCCGCCGCGCGCGCCGTCTTCGCAGCCGCGCGCGCTGCAGCCCGAGCTCTACAGCGGCTTCCAGCTGACCGAGTTCGAGCGCCAGACGTCGTTCTTCATGATGGGCGGGCTGACCGCAGTGCACGCCGCCGGCCGCGATCGCGCGGCGATCTGGGACGCGCTCGAGCGCCGCGAGGTCTACGGCACGACCGGCCAGCGCACGCTCCTCTGGTTCGATCTCGTGAACGCGCCGAGCGGCGAGGCGCCGATGGGCGCGCAGGTGACGATGTCGGCCGCGCCGCGCTTCCGCGTGCGCGCGGCGGGCGCGCTCGAGCAGAAGCCCGGCTGCCCGGAGGAATCCGCGCAGGCGATCGGGATCGACGGCGTCGAGCGCCTCTGCAAGGGCGAGTGCCACAACCCGAGTGACGTGCGCCGTCCGATCACGCGCATCGAGATCGTCCGCATTCGTCCCCAACAAGCTCCGGACGAGCCGATCGCGAAGCTGATCGACGACCCGTTCCTCGTGCTGCCGTGCAGCGGCGAGCCGAGCGGCTGCAGCGCGGAGTTCGAGGACGCCGAATTCCCGACGCTCGCACGCGAGGCGCTCTATTACGCGCGCGTGTACGAGGCGCCCGACGAGGCGATCAACGCCGGCGGGATCCGCTGCGAGCGCGACGCGGATGGAAACTGCACGAAGGCACAGCTCTGTCCCGGCCCGGGCGGCGTGATGGACGATTGCCTCGCGCCGCGCGAGCCGCGCGCGTGGTCGTCTCCCATCTATTTGGAATGGGCGCCGCCGTCCAAAGCGGCGCCGACGTCGACCGCATCGAGCTGACGCGCGCGAGCTGAAATCGTGCGCGCGGCGATGAGCCCCGACACCGCTCGGTGACGCCGAGTCAACTCCGAACGCGAGCAAAATCGCTTCCATCGGGCAGCGAGTCCGTTCAGAATGCGCCCCTTCCGGCGCGCCTCGAGTTTCGCGCGCCGACCGGTGCTGCTCAGAAGGAGACCCGCATGCTCGCGCCCGCCACCGCTTTGCTCCGAATTGGAGCCATCGCGCTCTCGTTCGCTCTCTCGTTCGCCGCGCCCGCGTTCGCGCAGGAAGAGACGCCCGCCGAGCCGGCGCCCGAAGAGGCGCCCGCCGCGGAAGAGCCCGAGACGTTCGCCGGAGTCGAAGAGATCACCATCACCGCGACGAAGCGCGCGCAGAACATTCAGGACGTGCCGATCGCGGTCACCGCGATCACCGCGGAGGGCCTCGAGGCGCGCGGCATCACGGACGTGAAGGAGCTCCAGCAGGCCGCGCCGAGCCTCGTGATCACCGACTCGAACAGCACGACGAACGGCGGCGTGATCCGGATTCGCGGCATGGGCACCTCGGGCAACAACCCGGGGCTCGAATCGGCGGTCGGATCGTTCATCGACGGCGTCTACCGCGCGCGCGCCGGCCTCGCGCTGCAGGACCTGATCGACGTGGAGCGCGTCGAGGTGCTGCGCGGCCCGCAGGGCACGCTGTTCGGCAAGAACACGTCCGCCGGCCTGATCCACATCATCACGAAGCAGCCTGAGTTCTCGTGGGGCGGCCACGTGCAGGGCACGGTCGGCAACTTCGATCTGCGCAAGGTGCAGGGCAGCGTCACGGGGCCGCTGGTCGACGAGAGGCTGGCGTTCCGGCTCGCGGGCTCGCTCCACATCCGCGAAGG
>DASTOI010000857.1:0-8895 GCA_035762585.1 Myxococcota bacterium | reverse complement strand
ACCGCGCGAGCAGCCCGCCCATCGAGTGCGCGGCGATGTCGAACTTCACGTCGGCGTTCTCGATGCCGAAGCGCTTCGCGTACTCGGCCTGCACGAGAGCGCGCTTCTCCTCGATGAACGCATGGAGCCGGCGCGCGCCCTCGACGTTGTCGCGGCGCCAGTCGTAGTCGAACTGGAAGCACGTGAAGTGCTCCTCGCCGTAATCGACGTCGCCGCCGAGGCCGAGCGACTCGTCGCGGTAACCGCCCGCGCCGAGCGTCGCGAGGATTCCGGCGTACGCCTGGATGTCGATCGCGATGCCGGCGAGCCGAATGTGCACGCGGTCGAGCGCGCCGTTCGGGACGATCTCGTCGCGCAGCTCGGCGAGCGAGTGCACCGCGTCGATCGGCAGCGCGATCAGCCGCGCGCCGGCGGGCTTCCGTGGGTCCGCCGCGCCGCCTTCGAAGGCGCCCCACGCGAGGGCGCCGGTCGCTGGGTCGCGCAGCTTCGATCCCAGAATCCCGGGAATCACGATGATCGGATTGCGATCCGGCCCGTGATGTCGCGCCGCGGGCGAGTAGATCAGCGAGAAGCTCGGCGCCGGGCCGGCGGAGCCGCACGCGATCGCGACCACGATCGAAGAGACGAGGGCGACCGCGAGGCGCGTGCGCATGGGAGCCTCCGCGCTCGGATGCTCGCGGCGTTCTCGGCGCAACGCTGGCGCGCCTCCACGGCAGGGCGAGGCCGGATGCGAGATCGTGGCGCAGCGGCGCGAACGCTCGAGGGCGGCGCGGCGTAGCGCGCGGAGGCCAGGAGCGACCATGACGGACCCATCGAAGACTCCGGCGACTCGTCGCCGCAAGTGGCTCGGCCGCGCCGCGATTTCCATCGCCGTCCTTGCTCTCGCCTCTTTGGGAGCCGTGCTGATCGCCCAGCGCCGCTCCGATGGGCCGCTCAACGCGATCGTTCCCGGCGGGCCGCTCCGCAGCGGTCCGCTTGTGACTGACGGCGACTTCGATTGGGCGGACGTACTGGGGGAGCGAGGTTCGTGCGCGAACGCCAAGTGCGGCCCGGCGGATCCCGTCGAGCTCCAGCTCGTCGATCCGCCGCGCTCGCGATACGTCGGGATCATGGTCCGCGACGGCCAGCTCTACGTGCCGTGCGATCTCGGCTTCATGTGGGGTCGCTTCTCAGGCAGCACGCGCCGCATGCTCCATCTCATCTACTTGTTCAAGCGCTGGCACGAAGACGCGCTGCGCGACGGCCGCGTCGTGCTGCGCATCGACGGCCAGCGCTACGAGCGCCAGGCCGTGCGCGTGAGGGATCCCGAGCTCGAGGCGACACTCCGTTCGCAGCTGGAAGAGATGGCGAGGCACTGGATCGCGCCGGAGCCACTGGCAGCGGCGCCGACAGAAGAGCCCAATGGCATCTGGTTCTTCCGGATCGAGCCGCGGTCGGCGATCAGATAGACGCCTGCTCGTCATTCCGCTCGCGCGCGCTGACGCACCGCGACGACCGGCCACGCCAACGCGATCGCGAGCGCGCCGACTCCCGCAACAACCAGCACGCGGTTCGACGAACCCGCGATCACGGCTGCGCAGAACGCCGCGCCCGCGACTGCAAGCGCGACGTCGAGCGACCGGCCGCCGCGCATTGCGGCGAGGCACGCCGCGGCGTAGGTGAGCAGCGCGAACAGCGTCGACGCTTCGATCAACACGCCGAACTGCTCGCCGAGCGTCGGTGAGATCGTGAGCACGACGGCGGCAGTTCCGATCACGGCCGTGAGCAGCAGGCCGAGCACCGGCGTGTCGCCGTTGCGCAGGCGCGCGAGCGCGCGCGGGAGGAAGCCGCGCTCGGCGGCGGCTTGGCTGATCTGCGCGGTCAGCAGCACCCAGCCGGCGAGCGTGCCGAGCGCCTTCAGCATCGCGGCGGCGGCGATCAGCGGCGCCGCGATGGGGCCGAGCGCGCGGCCCGCGGCGAGCGCGAACGGTGCGGAAGAGAGGGCGAGCTCGCGCGAGGGAACGAGCCCGAAGATCACGCTGCTGGCAGAGATGTAGATGAGGCCCGCGAGCCCGACACCAGCGAGTGTCGCGATCGGGACGTTCCGCTCCGGGTTCTCGACCACGGCAGCCGCGACGCATGCGCTCTCCAAGCCGGTGAACGCCCAGAACACGAGCACGAGCGAGCTCGGCACCGCTTCGAGCAGCGTGCGGCCTTCGGGGTTCCACTCCGCGCGATACAGCGCGGGATCGAACAGCAGCCAGCCGGCGCTTCCAATCAGCAGCAGCGGAACCAGGCCCGCGATCAATAACAAGCCGTCGATCTGCGCGACGAAGCGCGGGCTCACCAGATTGATCGCGGTGATGGCCCAGATCAGCGCGGCGGTCGTCGCCGCGATCTCGCCGGGCGTCTGGCCACCCGGAACGAGCGCGGCGAGGTAGCCCGCCGCAGCGGTGGCGATCGCGACGTTGCCGATCAGGCATGCGAGCCAATACCAGAGGCTCGCCTGGAAGCCCGCGAACGGGCCGAGCGCGGCGTGCGCGTAGCTCGCCGGGCCCCCCGCGAACGGATGGCGCTGCGCGAGACGGCCGAACAGCAGCGCGAGCACGAGCGCGCCGACTGCGGCGAACAGCCAGCCGACGAGCGAGATGCCGCCGACCGGCGCGAGCGTCGCGGGCAGCAGGAACACGCCCGAGCCGATCATGTTGCCGGCGACGACCGCGGTCGCGAGCATGGGCCCGAGCTTGCGACGGCCGATCACTCGGGCTCCGTCTCCCTAATTCTTCGTCGCGCGCGCGGCCGCAGACCAGCCGGGAGGCGGCGGCTCCGGCTCGCGGCATTCCGGAATCCTCTCGCGCAGGCGCGCGCCGAAGCGGCGCAGCGCGACCTCGTTCGCGCCGAGCGGGCCTGCGCGGTAGCTGCTCGACCCCATCCCGGCCTGCACGCGCTCGATCAGCGCCTTGTCCTCGAGGTTCACGCGGCGGTTGATGCGCCAATTCAGGTAGCGCGCCGCGCGCATCTCGCGGCGCTCGTCCGGCTGCGCGTATGCGATCTCGCGAATCACCGTCTCGGTGGGCGAGATCGGAAGCCACTGCATGAAGTCGACCTGATCGGGGTAGACGTCGAACGCGACGTTGGGCCAGAGCTTGAAGTAGACCCACGTGCGCTGGCGCTCGGGCGGCAGGCTGCTCACCTTGGGGAGCAGCGCCTGATAAGCGCGCTCCGACCCGTTGGACGACGGCTGCGGCTGCAGCTCTCCCGACATGCGATCGACCCACTCGCGCGACTCGACGCGGTAGCTGCAGCCGAACAGCCGCGTGAGCCCCGGATGCGCGACGGTGATGTGCAGCCCGTCGGAGTAGTTGTCGCCGACGTTCTTCCAGTTCACCGCGCGCGGCCGCAGCGTGACGCGCCCATTCGGGCGCAGCTCCTCGAAGCGGTAGAGCGCGATCTCCGCCGCGTAGGGCGCGAGCATCTCGGCGACGCTCGGCCCGCCGCTCGCGAGGCGCACGAACACGAAGCCGGCGTAGACCTCGGTCTCGACTGCTGTGAGACCATGCCGCGAGAGGTCGAGACCCGGGAATGCGCCTCGATCCTTCACGCCGACGAGGCGACCGTCGAGCTCGTACGTCCACGCGTGATACGGGCAGACGATGCGGCGACAGCGACCGCTCGGGCCGTCGAGCAAGCGCGCGGCCCGATGCCGGCAGACATTATGGAAGCCGCGCACGCGGCCGTCCGCGCCGCGCACGACGAACAGCAGCTCGCCGAGGAACTCGAAGGTGTGGAAGTCGCCGGCGTTCGGGATGTCGCTCCCGTGGCAGACCACCTGCCAGGACGGGCGCAGCACGCGCTCGCGCTCGAGCGCGAAGAACTCTGGATCGCGGTAGATCCAGGTGGGCAGGCTGTAGTCGTCGGAACCCGGAGGCTGCACGTTGGCACCTTCGCGAATCCTCTTCGGGATCGCCGCGCCGCCAGGATAAGCTGGTGAGCGTGAAGATTGTGCGCGGCGTGCTGAAGGCGTTCGCGGCGCTGATTGCGCTGATCGGAATCGCACTGGGGATTTGGGCGCTGCTGCCTGCGAAGACGGCGCCGATTCCGGGCGAGCACGCGATCGCCGCGATCGAGCGAATCGAGCTCGGCGGCGTCCCGCAGACGATCCTGCTGCGCGGACACGACGTGCGGAGCCCGTTGCTGCTCTATCTGCACGGCGGGCCCGGCGGCGCACAGATGTCGCTCGCGCCGTTCTACTCCGCCGAGCTCGAGCGCCACTTCGTCGTCGTGCATTGGGACCAGCGCGGAGCGGGCGCCTCGTGCGAAGGCGTCGACCCCGCCACGCTCTCACTCGATCGCACCGTCGCCGACACGATCGAGCTCGCGACCGCACTGAGAGCGCGCTTCGGCCAGCCGCTCGTGCTGTTAGGGCATTCGTGGGGCTCGCTGGTCGGCGTCCGCGCGGTGCGGCAACGCCCCGATCTCTTCAGCGCGTACGTCGGCGTCGGTCAGCTCGTCTCGCTGAAGCGCAACGAGGAGATCTCGTACCAGTGGGTGCTCGACGAAGCGCGGCGCCGCGGGGACGCCGACGCGCTCGCCGAGCTCGAGGCGATCGGCCCGCCTCCCTACGCGAACTCGGATGAGCTCGGCGTGCAGCGCGGCTACCTGATGCGCTGGGGCGGCAGCATCCACGACTTCCGCCATGCGCGCGCTGCGCTGCCGGCGTTCCTGTTCGGCCGCGAGTACACGCTCGCGACTCGTCTCCGCTTCTTCGGCTGCTTGAATCAGAGCATCGATCGGCTGTGGGGCTCGATTCAGGCGATCGACCTGATGACCGAGGCGCCGCGGCTCGAACTGCCCGTCGTGCTGCTGATCGGCCGCGCCGACTACAACACGCCGTGGGAGCTGACCGCCGAGTGGGCGCAGCAGCTGAGGGCGCCGAAGCTCGACGTCGTCTGGTTCGACGGCGTCGGTCACTTCCTCCCGGTCGAGGATCGCGACGCGTTCCAGCGCACGTTGATCGAGCGCGTGTTGCCGCTGGCAAGGTGATCTCCGCTGCTGCGTCTCTACTGCGCGAGGCCGCCTCCGCACACCGCCATCGGGTGCCCTGTCACGAACGACGCGGCGTCGGAGCACAGCCACGCGACGGCCTCGCCGACCTCCTCGGGCCGCCCCATGCGCCCGACCGGCTCGATCGCGAGCGCGAGCTGCTTGATGCCCGGAATCTTCTTCTCCTCGCGATCGACCATCGCGGTCGCGATCACGCCGGGGCAGACGGCGTTCACTCGGATGCCTTGCTTCGCATACTCGAGCGCCGCGGTGCGCGTGAGTCCGATCACGCCGTGCTTACTCGCGACATAATCTGGGAAGTTCGGGAAGCCGACGAGCCCTGCCGCGGACGACGCGTTCACGATCGCGCCGCCACCTTGCGCGAGCATTCGCCGAATCTCGTACTTCATGCACAGCCACACGCTGGTGAGATTCACGCGCAGCGTGCGCTCGAACTCGGGTTCGCTGAGCTCGGCCGTCGGCTTGATCGCGCCCTCGATCCCCGCATTGTTGAACGCGCAGTCGAGGCGCCCTCGCGTTCTCGCGATCTGGTCGATCAGCGACTCGACGTCGGCTGCGCTCGTGACGTCGGCGCGAACGAAGCTCGCGTCTCCGCCGGCGGCGCGGACTTGCGCGGCCGTCTCGTCGCCGCTCTTCTCGTCGATGTCGGACACGATCACGCGCGCACCCTCGCGCGCGAAGATCAGCGAGGTCGCGCGGCCGATGCCGCCGCCTCCTCCCGTTACGAGCGCGATCTTCCCGGCGAGCAATCCGGCCATCTCTCACGCCTCCGTCGACTCGAGCAAGTGCCGTGCGAACCAATCCGTCGCGGCGCTCGCGGCGGCCTTCAGCGAATCCAGGTAGACGTCGTAATGGCGGCAGGGCAGGCGGACCAAGCGCTTGGGCTCGGGTGCGCGCGCGAACGCCTCGAGCTGCCATTCGACCGGATTCGTCGTGTCGCGGTCCGCGACGATCATCAGCAGCGGCGCAGCGATCGCGTCGGCGAACGAGCCCGGCTCGTACGTGCGCACGAGATCGAGGCTGCGGAACGTCAGCTGGTTGGGGTAGATCCCGCGGACGTCGACGCGGCGCGCCCACTCGTCGGCCTCGCTGCCCGGGAACGCGACGGCGCGGGTCGCGGGTGGCTCGCCGCGCGCGCGGCCGTCGCGATCGGCGGCGAGGAACGCGAGCGTCGCCGCGCGCTCGTTCGCGGGGACCCAGACGTCGAAGTTGCGCCGGCCGCTGACGAACGGAACTTGCGAGACGACGCAGCGCACGCGCGAGTCGAGCGCTGCGACCGTCAGCACGTGGCCGCCCGAGTAGCTCGTGCCCCAGAGACCGATTCGCGCCGGGTCGACACTCGGAAGCGTGCGCGCGAACGAGATCGCATCGCGTAGGTCTTCCACCTGCTGCCATGGGTCGCTCTCGTGGCGGGGCCAGCCGGCGCTGCGTCCCCAATTGCGATGGTCGTACGCGAGGCATGCGAAGCCCGCGGCCGTGAACTGCTCGGCATAATCACTCAGCCCGAGATCGATCAGCGCGCTGAGGCCATGCGTCATCACGATCAGCGGATGGGGTCCGCCGGGAGGGCTCGCGAGCCAGCCTCCCAGTGGAGTCCCATCACTGGCTCGAAGGAGCAGGTCGCGCAGCTCCATGTCGCGAGTCCTCGCCTAGCTCAGCTGGAATTCGGCGTAACCGCCGGCGGCGCTCGCGTCGCAGCGCGCGCGATACGCCGGCGATCCGCCCGCGTACGCGTAGAACGTCCGCTTCTTGTCAGGCAGGTTCGGGTTGAAGCCGGTGAACCACGAATCGGTCTTCGACATCAGCGTCTGCTCGGCGACGTCGTAGACGTGGCGCGTCCACTCGTCTTCCGCGCGTGGGCTCGCCTCGACGCGCGTCAGGCCGCGCTCGCGCAGGTGCCGGACCAGCGCGGTCACCCACTCCACGTTCTGCTCGATGCAACGCGGGATGTTGCAGAACGTCGCCGCGTTGTGCGGGCCCACCAGTGTCATCAGGTTCGGAAAGCCCGAGATCTGGATCCCGAACAGCGTGCGCGGCCCGTCTCCCCACTTGTCGATGAGTCGGAGCCCGTTCGTGCCGCGAATGTCGATGCGCGCGAGCGGGCCAGTGACCGCATCGAAGCCCGTCGCATAGATCAATACATCGAGCTCGTATTCGGCCTCGCGCGTCGCGACGCCGCGCGGCGTGAGTCGCTCGATCGGCGTCTCGCGTACGTCCACCAGCAGCACGTTCTTCTGGTTGAAGACTTCGTAGTAGCCCGTCTCGAGCGGGACGCGGCGCATTCCGAAGCCGTGCGCCTTCGGAACCAGCTTCTCGGCGATCGTCGGATCGTGGACGCGCTCGCGGATCTTGCGCTTCATGAAGGCGGTGATCAGCTCGTTCGCGCGCGGATCGACCAACGTGTCCTTGTAGTTCCCGAGCCAGATCCCGAATCCTGGCTCGTGGTAGAGCTTCTCCCAGAATGCTTCGCGCTCTTCCGGCGAGGCTTCGAGCGCCGACCGATCGACGCTGTCATGCAGGAACGCCCCGTGTGATTCACGGCACTTGCGGAAGATCTCCGGGTAGCTCGCCTTGATGCGGCGCTGCGTGTCTGCATCGATCGGGCGATTGCCGAGCGGCGCGGCGTAGTTTGCGGTGCGTTGGAATACGATGAGCTGGCGCGCGGTCTTCGCGACTTCCTGGATCACCTGGATGCCAGTCGCGCCGGTGCCGATCACGCCGATGCACTTTCCGGCGAGCTCGACGGAGTGATGTGGCCAGCTCGCGGTGTGAAACGCAGCGCCGCGAAAAGTCTCTGCGCCCGGAAACTTCGGCGGCGTGGGCGCCGAGAGAATCCCGACCGCAGTGATCAGGAAGCGCGCGTGTGCGCGCCGGCCGTCCTCGAGCTCGACTTCCCACTCGCGCCGCGACTCATCCCAGCTCGCACGTGCCACGCGGCTCTCGAACGAGATGTCGCGCACGAGGTCGAGCTTGCGCGCGACCCACTCGAGATAGCGCAGCGTCTCGGGCTGCGGCGCGAAGTGCTCGCTCCACTCCCATTCTCGGAGCAGCTCCTCCGAGAACGAGTAGCCGTAGCTGTAGCTCTCGGAGTCGAAGCGGGCGCCCGGGTAACGGTTCCAATACCAGGTGCCGCCGACGCCCTTGCCCGTTTCGAACACACGCACCGAGAGGCCGAGCGCGCGGAGTCGGTAGAGCTGATAGAGGCCGGCGATGCCGGCTCCGATCACGATCGCGTCGTAATGACTCGCAATTCGAGCGCCGTGCTCAGACACGATCGGCGACCACCCATAGCGCGAACGGCACGGCTGCATGCGTCGCGAGCAGGCCGCCCGGCTCCAAGGCGACGCTCCAGCCACGCTCGCGAAGCGGCTCCGGCGCGAGCCGGCCGTTCGCGCGCCCGCGCACGAGCTGGACGCCATCGCCGGCTTCGGCCCGCAGCTTCGCGAGCGGCCCGAGCGCGGGCTGGACGAGGAAGATCGTGCTGGCGCGAAGCCGAACCTCCGCGCTGCGGCCCTCACCCGGAAGCGCGTCATTCGAGAAGCGAGTGACTACGGGCGCTAGGTCCGTGAGCTTCCCGTACGCCGCGCAGGCGGCGTCGAGGTCGTCGCACAGCACGTAGATCGCATCGATCGTGCGCAATACGGCGTCTGCCGGCGAGGCTTCGAACCAGCGCCGTTCAGGCGACGGAATCCATTCCTCCGCGTCGACGAAGCGCAGTCCTGCGCGATAAGGAACGCCGAACGCGAAGTGCGCCAGCTCGATGTCGATCCCGAGCGTGTCGTGCGTGCTCGTGTAACAGAAGCGTGTCGCGAGCCGTCTCGCGAGCGCGTGCGGCATCGGCGGAACGCGCAG
>DASTOI010000856.1:0-7531 GCA_035762585.1 Myxococcota bacterium | reverse complement strand
TGCCGCTTCCGCTGGCGCGCGGGCTCGCTCGCGATGTGGGACAACCGCTGCACGCAGCACCGCGTCGTCGCCGACGCGCTGCCCGAGTACCGCCGCATGGAGCGCGTGACGCTGCTCGGGGACGTGCCCGTCGCGTGAGCGCGGATTCGTTGCACTACGAGTACGTCCAGGCCGGGGCGCTGCGCTTCGAGGTGGCGACCGCCGGCGATCCCGCGAGCGAGAAGCTCGCGCTGCTGCTGCACGGCTTTCCCGAGTGCGCGTTCTCGTGGCGCCATCAGATCGGATTTCTCGCGGCGCGCGGCTTTCGCGTCTGGGCGCCGAACCAGCGCGGCTACGGCAACAGCGCGATGCCGCGCGGCGTGCGCGCCTATCGCATCGAGGAGCTCGTCGGCGACGTCGCGAACCTGATCGACGCGTGGCGCGCTGCGAGCCCGCACGCGAAGGCGGTGCACCTCGCCGGCCACGACTGGGGAGCGATGGTCGCGTGGGAGCTCGCGATGCGGCGGCCGCGGCCGATCGAGCGGCTCGCGATCTTCAACGTCCCGCACCCGGCGCTGTTCCGCGAAGCGCTGCGCACGAATCGCGCGCAGCGCCGTCGCTCGCTGTACGTCGCGTTCTTCCAGCTGCCGTGGCTGCCGGAGTGGCTGCTGCGCCGGCGCGGCGCCGCGGCGATCGGCGACGCGTTCCGCGGGATGGCGGTCGACAAGTCGCGCTTCCCCGACGACGTGCTCGCCGTCTACCGCGCGAACGCGCTCCGCCCCGGCGGCCTCACCGCGATGCTGAACTGGTATCGCGCGGCAGGCCGGCGCTTCGGCGAGCCGGCCGCAGCGCCGCCGAAGATCGACGTGCCGACGCTGATGGTTTGGGGCGAGGAAGATCGCGCGCTCGGCAAGGAGCTCACGTTCGGCACCGACGCCCACGTCTCCGAGCTGACGCTTCGCTACCTGCCGGGCGTCTCGCATTGGGTGCAGCAGGAGGCACCCGAGCGCGTGAACGAGATCTGGAGCGCGTGGCTCGACGGGCGCGAGGTGCCGGGCAACTGCGCATGAGCGCGGTCGGCTGAGCCGCGACGGCTACGCGGCGCTCTTGCGGGCCGCCCAGTCCGCGGCCTTCGTGATCACGACCGACTTCGGCTCGCGGCGCAGGGTCGGCTCCGGATCGCGCAACAGCTGCTCTGCCTCGGCTTTGTCCGCCGCCGTGAAATCGCGCGTCAGCGTCGAGAACTCGACGAGGATCCCGTTGGGGTCGGTCGTGTAGACGGAGACGCACCAGTCGTGGTCGATCTCCATCACGTCGTGGCCACGCGAGAGCCAGCGCTCCTTGCGCCGCGCGAGGTCCGCGAGGTCGTCGGCGGAGAACGCGAGGTGATTCACGCCGACCGGCAGGCCCTGGCCGCGCGAGATGTCGGCGCTCCACTCGCCGAGGCTCGGGTCATGCAGGTCCCAGAACGCGATCATCTGATCGAGCGCGGAGCCGGTGCTGTAGAAGAGGTGCTTCGCCCACCCCTTGCCCATCGGGCCCACCTCGACCTTGACCAGCTCGAAGCCCATCGCCTCCGTGTAGAAGCGGTGGTTGGCCTCGAGGTCCTTGGTGGCGAGGGCGAGATGGTGGATGCCCATGTGACAGCTCCCTGATGGATGCGGCCATCGTACTCCGTCTTCGGCCGACCTCAGTTGCCGGTTCGCTGCCCTTCGCCGCGGTCCCCTGAACGGGGTAGGCGACCGAATGCGAGCAGGTTCCGACGGAATCCTCGCGCTTTGACACTTGTTTCGTGATCTGGGTCACTTTAGGGTTGGTCTCTGCTTGGAGGTTCCTATGAAAGCGCTTCGCCCCCTCGTGCTCGCTTCGTTGGTTCTCGCATCTCCGATCTTTGCGGCGGGGCCTCCAATCGTGCCAGCGACCCAGCCGGCCAATCAAAACGTGCCGGCGATCCCGGAGCCCGCGGCGCTCGCGTTGTTCGTGCTCGGCGCCGGCGTCGTCGGCGTCGCGATTCGGCGGCGTCAGCGCTAGCAAGCGAAGCGCGCAGCGAGCCCACGTGAGGCTTCGCCTCACGTGAGGCGAGCGGAGTCGAACAGTGGCCTCCGCGTGCGCTGGACTCTCGGTGTGCGTTGATCGCGCATCCTGAGTCGGTCTCCTAGCAAGCGCCGCCCGGCGGCACGCGCAGCGAGGCGGTAGCTGTTAGGTTTCGCGCGGCGCCCGGCTCGGTCCGGGCGGGCGCCGCGCGCATTTCGGCCCCTGCGCCGCGCCTCTTGACCCGGCCCGCTCGGCTGGTCGACGCTTCCGCCCCGCATGACCGCGCCCGCCGAGCCGCCGCGTACTCCCGAGATCTCGCGCGGGCGCACGCGCTACTCGGTCGCGCTGCTGATCGTCGTCTACACGTTCGCGTTCATCGACCGCAACATCGTGAACGTGCTGCTGCAGCCGATCTCGGTGGAGTTCGCGCTGACGGACACGCAGCTCGGGTTCTTCAGCGGCACGGCGTTCGGGATCTTCTACGCGACGCTCGGCTTGCCGATCGCGTGGATCGCGGACCGCGTCCCCCGCAAGCGCATCGTCGCGATCGCGCTCGCGTCGTGGAGCGCGATGACCGCGCTCCAGGGATTGGCGACCGGCTTCCTCAGCCTCGCGGTCACGCGGATCTTCGTCGGGATCGGCGAGGCCGGCTGCAGTCCGCCGGCGCACTCGATGATCTCGGACATGCATCCGCCCGAGCGCCGCGCCCGTGCGCTCGCGACCTACGCGCTCGGCATTCCGATCGGCGGCGCGCTCGGTCTCTTGATCGGCGGCTGGATGCGCGAGTTCTTCGGTTGGCGGGAGGCGTTCATGGTCGTCGGCCTCCCCGGGCTCGCGCTGGCCGTGATCGTGCTCGCGACATTGCCCGAGCCGACGCGCGGTTATTGGGAAGGCGGCACGCGCAAAGCGGATCGGAGCTCGCTGCTCGAGGTGTTCCGCCTGCTCGCGCGCAAGCCGTCGTTCTGGCACCTCGCGTTCGCCGGCGCGCTCCACGCGTTCTACGGATACGGCGCGGCCGCGTTCAACCCGGTCTTCTTCGAGCGCAGCCACGGGATGGGCCCCGGCGAGTACGCGACGATCGGCGCCGCGATCGGACTCACCGCCGGCGTGCTCGGCACGTACCTCGGCGGCGCGCTCGGCGATCGCTATGGCGCGCGCGACGTGCGCTCCTACCCGTTCGTGCCCGGGATCGGCAGCGTGCTCACGGTGCCTTTCGTGTTCGCCGTCTACCTCGCACCCAACGCCGAGCTCGCGCTGATCATCTACTTGATCCCGGCGGTGGCGAGCGGCCTCTACCTCGGGCCGACCTTCGCGATGACCCAGCAGCTCGTCCCGCCGCAGATGCGCGCGCAGGCCGCCGCGGTGTTGTTACTGATCCTCAACCTGATCGGCCTCGGCGCCGGCCCGCAGTTCGTGGGCTGGCTCTCGGAGATGCTGAAGCAGGCGTACGGCATCGAGTCGGTGCGCCACGCGCTGCTCTGGACGATGTCGATCGGCGCCGCGTGGTCCGCGATCCATTATTGGCTGTCGTCGAAGACGCTCGGGCGCGACCTCGAGGCCCAGAGGGCGCTTGGCGCCGCTCCGGCCTGAGGTGCTCGACGGCGCCGTCCATTGGGCGCGCGAGGCCGTACTCGTCGAATGAACCCTCGCTCCGCGAGGCATTTCTGGAGGAGGGAGCGTGATCACGATCCATCATCTGGGCGTTTCGCAGTCGGATCGCGTCGTCTGGCTGATGGAGGAGCTCGGTCTTCCGTACTCGCTGCGCTGGTTCGACCGCGGGCCCGACGGCCTGATGCCGCCGGAGTACCGGAAGCTGCATCCGGCGGCGACCGCGCCGGTCATCGAGGATGGCGAGCGCGTGCTCGCCGAGTCGGCCGTGATCCTCGAGTACGTCTGTCATCGCTACGCAGGCGGCAGGCTCACCGTCGCGCCGAGTGATGCGAGCTACTTCGATTACCTGTACTGGATGCACTTCAATAACAACGTGCAGGGCCTCTTCTTCGCGAAGCTCGCGCTCGGCGGCGCGCAGGGGCCGGAGGCGGAGCGCATCGGCGGCTTCATCCGTCGCCGCGAGGACGGCTACTACCGCCATCTCGAGCAGCGGCTCGCACGGACGCCTTTTGTCGCCGGCGCCGAGCTCACGTGCGCCGACATCATGGTGACTTTCAACGTGACCAGCCTCTCGCTGTTCGGCGGCAAGAAGATCGACGACCTGCCGAACGTGCAGGCCTACGCGAAGCGCGTGACGGCGCGGCCCGCGTACGTGAAGGCGATGGCGATCGCCGGGCCGGGAGCGAAGAAGCCGGCCTGAGGCCGAACGACGCTTCGCGTCAGCGGCGAGCGCCGTCAGCTCGCGGCGGGCTTGAAGTGCGCGAGCGTCCCGCCCTCGACTTCTTCGTACGCGGCCTCGACGCGCATCCCGACGCGCACGGCGTCGACGTCGCAGTCGACCAGGCGCGCGGTGCAGCGAGGGCCCTCGTCGAGCTCGACGATCGCGATCGCGTAGGGCGCGAGCTTCGCGAGCGCCGGGACGTGGCCGGCGCGATCCACGCTGAACGAGTGCACGCTGCCGCGGCCGCTCGTCGTCTCCCAGCGCCAGTCGTCGCCCAAACACGTCGGGCAGCGGCTGCGCGGGTAGAAGAAGAAGCCATCGCGCGGGCAGCGCTGCATCGCGAAGCGGTGCTCGCGCAGCGCGTCGAAGTGCGGCTTCGTCGTCGCGTTCACGAGCGGGAGCGGGCGGCCGTGTGAGTCGTGCCGGGTGCCCATTTCTTACGAGCTCCGCTCGGCTGTTCGGGGGAGACGTCGCGGCGAGGTGCTGGCGAGCCCGCCTCGCTGCGCGCCGACTGAGCGAGCTTCGCTCGCTCGGTCGGCTTGCCGCCGCGAGTGTGAGGGGGGCATGCCCGTTTTTTCTCCGCGATCGGCCGTCACCCTCACGTCACGCACCCCGCAGAATCAGCGCGACCTGCTCGGCCATCATGCCGCCGGTGCCGTTTGCGTAGGCGAGGTCGCACTTCTTCAGCTGGCGCGCGCCGGCGCGGCCTTGGAGCTGGCGCACGCTCTCGGTGATGTGCGAGAGGCCGCCCGCCGTGCCGGCTTGGCCGGCGCCGAGCTGGCCGCCGTGCGTGTTCAGCGGGAAGTCGCCGTCCCAGCGCAGCGAGCGCTCGGAGACGAAGCGCTCGCCTTCGCCTTTGCCGCAGAAGCCGGCGTTCTCGAGCGTGACGAGCACGGTGATCGTGAAGCAGTCGTACGGAGAGCAGACGTCGATCTCGCGATGCGCGACGCCGGCCATCCGGAACGCGCGCTCCGCGGCGACGCGGATCGGGTTGTCGAGCAGATCGGGCGCGTACGTGATGCTCTTGTGCGTCAGGTGCTCGCCGAAGCCGGCGACGTACACCGGACGGTGTCGGCCGCGCGCCGCGCGCTCGGGCGTGGTCACGACGAGCGCGCCGCCGCCGAAGCACGGCATCACGATCTCGAGCAGCTTCAGCGGATCGGCGACGCGCCGCGAGCGCATCACGTCTTCGATGGTGATCGGCTTGCCGTGGAAGATCGCGTCGGGGTTTTGCTGCGCGTTGGCGCGCGCGTCGACTGCGATCTTCGCGAGGGTCTCCTCGCGCAGGCCGTATCGCGCCATGTACCGCTGCGCGACCATCGCGAAGCTCGGCGTCGCCGCGACGAGGCCGGCCGGAATCTCGAATGCCCCCTGCGGGGAGCCCCACGCGTCGCCGCCCAAATAGATGGGGAAATCCATCTTGCCGCGCGCGGCGCCGTCGGGTCGCGGCGGCGGAACGCTCGGGCACAGCACGAGCACGGTCTCGCAAGCGCCGACTTCGATCGCCGCAGCGGCGCGCCATAACATCCCGGCGCTGGTCGCGCCGCCGAGATCGACGAGCTCCGCGAAGTTCGCGCGGATCGCGAGGTACTCGGCCGCCGCGCTCGGCGCGAACAGCGGCGACTCGTAGATCCCGCCGATGCAGATACCATCGACCTCGCCCTTCTCGATGCCCGCATCCGCCAGCGCGAGCGCCGCGAGCTCGGCACACGCCTCGAGAGAAAACATCGGGCGAGGCCACACTCTTTCGGGCTTCCACTCGGCGAGGCCCGCGATCGCGGCGGCTTGCTTTCCCACGCTCACCACTCCCTCAGCCTTGCCGAAGCGAGAAGCCGACGGCAACAGCCTCGATGACGAACGCTCCTCCAGAGCGGGTCGGCCGAGGCCGCAAGCGAAGCGCGCAGCGAGCCGGAGTCTTTGGAGGCGAGCGAAGTCAACAAGGGGAAAAGCGAACCTCGATCCAACTCGACCCCCTCGATCTCACGCGAACTCAGGAAGCACGTGCTTCCCCATCAGCTCGATCGTCTGCATCGCCTGCGCGTGCGGGATCTTGTACGGGTTCACGAGGCAGAGCAGCAGATCCGCGCCGGTCGCCTCGTAGGCCTTCGCGCGCTCGACGACTTCCTGCGGATCGCCCGCGATCATCGACCGCCTGCTTCGCCTGATCGAGATACGCGTAGGCGCCGTCGGCCTTCGCCTCCATCTCCTCGAGCCACTGCGGCACCGAGCCCAGCAGCGCCTGCTCGAGCGTGTTCTTGAATGCGCGATGCTCGCTGTTCGCGGACCACGGCTGCGCGACGGGAATCTCGTAGAAGAGCGCGAACTTCATCAGCCCCCTCTGAGGGCGGCCGATGCTTGCACAGCTCGTCCGATTCTTCCGCGCCCGCGCGCACGGGGCGGAACCCTCCACGCGCGCCGGGGTTCCGTGACACAGGAGGTGTCCCATGCGCAGCGTTCTCGGGATCGCGTTCGCGGCGAGCTGGCTTCTCGCGTCCGGCGCTCTCGCCCATCCTCACGGCCCCGACGAGAGGCCGGGCGCCGGATTCCATCACTTCGAGAAGTTCATGCCCGGGCCAAGCCGGCTCGGCGTTCAGCTGCAGGACATGACGCCGGAGCTGCGCGAGTTCATGCACGCGCCGAAAGAGCACGGCGTGCTGATCGTGCGCGTCAACGAGGACTCCGCCGCAGAGCGCGCAGGGTTGCGCGTGGGCGACATCATCGTGTCGGCCGGTGGCGAAGAGGTCGGCGACACGCACGAGGTGATCCGTCAGGTATTCACCGCGGAGAAGGACGCGAAGCTCGCGCTCGAGGTCGTGCGCGACGGCAAGAACGTCGCGCTCGAAGCGACGCTCGAAGGCGAGCCGGCGATAGCGGGGCGCTCGATGCGCTGGGTCGAAGAGCGGATGCCCGAGCTGCGCGCCGGAATCGAGGCTCGCATGAAGGAGCTCGAGCAGCGGATGGAGGAGCTGGAGCGGAGGCTGAAGGACGCGCTGCCGAAAGAGGACGAGATCGACACGTAGCGGCGTCGTTCTTCGTCGCGTGGCGTTGTTTGAGAGGCTGGTTGCGTGCGCTCAGGGCGGGAGGGGGCTCCGTTCCATTGCGTGCCTTCGCCGGTAGCCGTGCAACTGGGTGGATGAGCGTGCATTCGGGCGAGCCCGCTTCGAGCTCGTCGCGAGCGTTGGCTGG
>DASTOI010000855.1:0-2984 GCA_035762585.1 Myxococcota bacterium | reverse complement strand
CAACCTCTGCCAGCGCGCTTCGATCGATTTCGGGTCGTAAGGCATGAAGGCCGAAGTTGACGCAGCGGTCTTCCGAGTCAACGGCCGTGGCGGACGCGCGAGTACGCGCGAGAGGGCGCGCCCCTCAGCGAGCTTCGCCTCGCTCCGCGCGGCGAGGCGTCGCTTGCCCCGCTACCAAGTCGCGCGATGGCCGAGAGCGGCGAGCAGATCGAGATCTTTCTGGTGTCGGACGGCACCGGCGAGACCGGCACGCACGCGGTGCGCGCAGCCGCGACGCAGTTCCAGCGCCGCTTCCGGCTGCGCACCTTCGCCGACACGCGCCATGCCTCGCAGCTGCGGCGCATCATGGAGCGCGCGAAGGAGGCGAGCGCGCTGGTCGTCTTCACGCTCGTCAACGACCCGCTCAAGGACTCGGTCAAGGAGATGGCGCTCGAGATGGGCGTCCCGGCGGTCGACCTGCTCGGCCCGTTGATCAGCGCGATGTCGCATCACTACGCGCTCTCGCCGCAGCATCGCGTCGGCGTGCTGCACGGCTTCGGCGACGAATACTTCCGGCGCGTCGAGGCGGTGGAGTTCGCGGTGCGCCACGACGACGGCGCCAACCTTCACACGCTGCACCAAGCCGACATCGTGCTCGCCGGCGTGTCGCGCACGTCGAAGACTCCGCTCTCGATGTATCTCGCGCAGCGCGGCTACAAGACGGGCAACGTGCCGATCGTCCCGGGCATCGAGCCGCCGCGCGAGCTGCTCGAGATGGATGCGCGCAAGGTGATCGGCCTGGTCATCGAGGCGAACCCGCTGCTCGAGATCCGCAAGGCGCGAATCCGCCAGCTCGGCGCGTCGCCGTACACGACCTACGCGGAGCCCGAGGCGGTCGTCGAAGAGCTGCAGCGCGCGCGGCGGCTGTTCAACGCGCGGCAATGGCGCAGCGTGAACACGACCGGCAAGGCGATCGAGGAAAACGCAGCGCGCATCCTGGAGCTGATGTACGGCAGCGCCGCCTGACCGTCCGCGCGTGTTCGCGACGCGCGCGCTGCCCGGTGCGCCGTGGGAGCGAGTGCGCGAGATCGCGGAGCTGCGCGTTTGGGATGGCGAGCGGGAAGCGCCGCGCGAGGTGTTATTGGGCGAGGCAGCGCGCTGCGAGGGGCTGATCGTCATGCTCGTCGATCGCGTCGACGCCGAGCTGTTGCGCGGCGCGCCGAAGCTGCGCGTGATCTCGACCTGCTCCGTCGGCGTCGACCACATCGACGTCGCGGCGGCCCAGGCGCGCGGCATTCGCGTCGGGAACACGCCGGGAGTGCTGACGGAGGCGACGGCGGATCTCGCGTTCGCTCTGCTGCTCTCGGCCGCGCGGCGCATCCCGGAGGCCGACCGCTTCGTGCGCGCGGGCGGTTGGACCCAGCCGTGGGAGCCGGATCTGCTGTTAGGGAAGGAGCTGGCGGGTGCGACGCTCGGCATCGTCGGCCTCGGCGCGATCGGTGCGGCCGTGGCGCGGCGCGCGCAGGGCTTCGGAATGCGCGTGCTCGCGTGGAGCCGGAGCGGGCGCAGCGCGCCGGGTGTGAGCGCCGTGCGCGACTTCGCGGAGCTGCTCGCCGCGTCCGACTTCGTCAGCGTTCACGTGGCGCGCACGCGCGAGACGCTCGGGCTGATCGGCGCGCGCGAGCTCTCGCGGATGAAGCGCGGCGCGATCCTGGTGAACAGCGCACGCGGCGGCATCGTCGACGAGGATGCGCTGTGCGACGCGCTCGCGAGCGGCCAGCTCGCCGCCGCCGGCCTCGACGTCTACGCGAGCGAGCCGCTGCCCGCCGACTCGCCGCTGCTGCGCGCGCCGAATCTCGTGCTCGCGCCGCACATCGGCAGCGCGACGCGCGAGACGCGGGCGCGCATGGCCGAGCTGTGCGTGCGCAATCTCGTCGCCGGCCTGCGCGGCCAACCGGGGGCGTTCCTTAAGTAGTTAAGAAACTTCCCCCGCGGGTTGACTTTCTTGACTTCTTAAAGAACGTCCCCGAGCGCGACGGCCAGCGTTGCCGCCATCGCGGCGTCGAACGCGACGAGCGCGACGTCGCGGAGCTGGTCGGTGCGCGCGAGCGCGCCGGCGATCGTGCGCGTCGCGATGCGCGCGGCGTCGTCGATCGGGAAGCGATAGACGCCGCAGCTGATCGCGGGGAACGCGATGCTCGCGACGCCGTGCTCGACCGCGAGCTGCAGCGAATTTTCGTAACAAGCGGCGAGCAGCTCGGCCTCGCGCGCGGCGCCCCCCTGCCAGATCGGGCCGACGGTGTGGACGACCCAGCGCGCGGGCAGCCGGAATGCGGGCGTGATGCGCGCCTCGCCGGTCGGGCAGCGCACGCCCGGCCGCAGCTCGGGCACGCGCCGGCACGCTTCGAGCAGCTCGGGACCGGCGGCGCAGTGGATCGCGCCGTCGACGCCGCCCCCGCCGAGCATGCGCTCGTTCGCGGCGTTCACGATCGCGTCGACGCGGAGCGCGGTGATGTCGCCCTGGACGACGCGCATCCGCTCGGGCACGTCAGTCGCTCCTCTCGGCCGTGCTCGCGCATCGCGCGAGCCATGCGCGCGGCGAGACGACCTGCGCGCCGAAGCGCCGCGCACGGTCCTTCACCGAGCGATCGCCGGTCACGACCGCGACGCCGCCGGGATCGGGAGCGGCGCGCATCGCCTTCAGGATCCAGTCGTCGGCGTCCTTCGCGAACACGACGCGCAGCGCTGCATCCGCCGGCGACTCCGCTTCGCCTGCGGGCCGCTGACCGTCGAACACGACCCAGACCCGCTCGCCCGCGTTCGCGAGCCCGGCGGCGCGCTCGATCACGAGCTGTCGGCGCTCCGCGCTCCACCAGTCCTTGCGATCGCGGCCGCGCAGCAGATGCGCATGCAGCACGTTGAAGCCATCGACCAGCCAGAGCGAGATCGCGGGCAGCCCGAGCGATGCGGCTTCGTTCATCGAAGCGAACCTAATTCGCAGGCGC
>DASTOI010000854.1:0-16418 GCA_035762585.1 Myxococcota bacterium | reverse complement strand
TCACGCCGGATGATCCCGAGCACGTGCTGCCGCTCTTCAACTCCCCTTATCAGGGTGAGTGGCCCGACGTGAAGCGACTCAACGTCGCGACCGGCGCGCTGCGCCCGGCGCAGGCCGGCAAGCCGAGCGTGCGCCGCTGGTATGCCGACGCCGCGGGCAACGTGCGCGCCGGCATCGGCTACCGCCCCGACGACACCTACGAGCTGTGGGCGCGCATCGATCCGGAGGCGGACTTCGAGGTCGCGATCCGCCACGCCGCGATCTCGAACGGAGAGACGTTCCTCGGCTTCCATCGCGACCCTGCGAAGGTCTACGTCGCGAAGCCCAAGGACGGCCGCGACGCCGTCTACGAGTTCGACCTGCGCGAGAAGAAGCTCGGCGAGCTGGTGTTCGCGCACTCGGAGGTCGACGCGGAGAGCCTGTTATTGGCCCCGAGCGGCGACGGCCGTGTGATCGGCTTCCGCTACACCACCGACTCGCCGCAGGTCCACTTCATCGACGCCGCGGCGGCCGCCGAGCACCGCGGGCTGATCCAGGCGTTGTCGGCGGAGTACGGGCAGGCGGTGCAGGTGTTCCCGATCAGCCGCTCCGCGAATGGCGCGCGCGAGATCGTGCACGTCAGCTCCGACACGCAGCCGCCGGTCTATTACCTGTTCGACCGCACGACGAAGCAGCTCTTCGCGCTGATCGAGGAGCGGCCCGGCCTCGGGCCGGCGCGGCTCTCGCCGACGAAGCGCGTGACGGTTCGAGCGCGCGACGGCCTCTCGATCCCCGCGTATCTGACGCTCCCGCGCGGCCGCGATCCCAAGCGCGTCCCGCTGATCGCGCTCGTGCACGGCGGGCCTTGGTCGCGCGACCTCATCCAGTGGGACCCGGAGGTGCAGCTGTTCGCGAGCCGCGGCTTCGCGGTGCTTCAGATGAATTTCCGCGGCTCGACCGGCCTCGGCGTCGCGCACCTGCAAGCGGGCTATCGCGAGTGGGGACAGAAGATCCAGGACGACATCACGGACGGCGTGAAGTGGGCGATCGCCGAGGGCATCGCGGATCCGAATCGCATCGGCATCTACGGCGCGAGCTTCGGCGGCTACTCCGCGCTCGCGGGCGCCGTGAAGACGCCCGAGCTCTACCGCGCGTCGGCTGCGTACGCGGCCGTCACCGACATCGAGCTGATGCTGAACGAGGACCGCTGGTACGACCAGCCGTACGAATACGCCGAGACGATGGTCGGCGGCGAGCGGGGAGACAAGGAACGCCTGCGCGCCGCGTCTCCGCTGCGCCACGCCGCCGAGATCCGGGTGCCAGTGCTGTTAGGCCACGGCGTCGACGACCCGACCGTGCACGTGCGCCAATCGCAGCGCATGGCGAGAGCGCTGCGCGAAGCGGGCAAGGACGTCGCCTATCTCGAGTTCCCGGACGAGGTGCACGGCTTCCTGCTCGAAGCCAACCGCATCCGCTGGTACGAGGCGCTGATCGCGTTCTTCGAGAAGCACCTCGCGCCGAGCTCCGGCGGCGCTTCCGCTCCGAGCGCCGGGGGCGAAGCAGCGGGCGACTGAAGCGCCGCTACTTCGCTGCCCGAGCGCGCTTCGCCTTCGCGAGCCGCACCTGATAATTCCCGCGCTTCTCGTCCCAGTCGAGCTCGACGAGCCCCTTGTCCTCGGCGTCTTCGAGCAGCTCGGCGAAGTCGCGATAGCCGTGATAGCTCTCGTTGAAGCCGGGATGCACCCGCTTCAGCGTCTGCTTCACCATCGACCCCCACGGCGCCTCGTAATCCTCCGCGAGCGCCGTGACGGTCTCGACCAGCCATTCGCGCGCTTCGGCTTTCTTGTCGCTGTCGCCCTTCTCGGGCTTCGCTTCCTTCGCTGCGCCGGAGCCGACGACGGACGCCGCGGGCTTCGCGGCCGGGCGAGCCGCCGCCGCTTTCGCGCGCACCAGGTCGTCGTAATAGATGAACTCGTCGCAGCTCTGGATCAGCAGCTTCGAGGACGAGCTCTTCACGCCGACGCCGACCACGCGCTTGTCGTTCTCCTTGAGCTTCGCGACCAGCGGCGAGAAATCGCTGTCGCCGGTGAGCAGCGCGAACACGTCGATGTGCAGCTTCGCGTGACACAGCTCGAGCGCGTCCACCACGAGATGGATGTCCGCGCTGTTCTTGCCGGACATGCCGGTGTGCGGCACGTCGATCAGCTCCACGCCTTGCTGGTGCAGCTCCTTGGTCGCCTCGCGGTAACGCGACCAATCGCAGTAGGCGCGCTTGAACACGATGCGCCCCTTCTCGAGCAGGCGGCGCAGCACCACCTCGATGCGGAACGACTCCTGACCGCGCATGTCGCGCGCGCCGATCGCGAGATTCTCGAAGTCCACGAACACGGCGATGCGAGGTTCGTCAGCCAATGGGGGCTCCTCGGCGATGGGTCACGGGAGAGCGGCCAGCGCCGCGCGCACGCGCTCGGGGTCCGAGCGCACCTGATAATCGCTGCTCTGGTCGATCCAGCGCACGACGCCCTGCGCGTCGACGAGGATCGTGGTCGGAATCGGGAGATCGCGCAGCGTCGGCACGCCCTGCTTGCTCGGCGCGAAGCCGCGCGGGTTGCGCAGGTTGTAGAGATCCGTGACTGCGAGCTCGGGGTCGGAGAGCATCACCGCGCGCAAGCCGTGCTTCGCGCGGCCCGAGCGAATCTGCTCGGGCGAGTCGATGCACAGCGTCACGATCTGCACTTCGCGCGCGTCGAGCGCACCACGCAGCTCCTCCCATCGCCGCAACTCGGCGACGCAATAGGGTCACCAGTGGCCGCGGAAGAACTTCAGCAGCAGCGGCTTGCCCGCGAGCGACGAGAGCGTGAACGCTGCGCCGTTCTCGTCGGGCGCCGTGAAGTCGAGGATGCGGCCGCCCACCCCGACTGCGGCGGCGTTCCGCGCCTGCGCCGAGCGCGACCGCAGTAGCAGCATGATCCCGCCGCTCGCGGCGCCGGCGCCCGCCGCGATGCCGCCGAGCCAGCCGGGCCCCAGCGCGAAGGCGGCGATGCCGAGCCCGAGCGCGGCCGCCCACGCGAGCTCGTGCGCCGTGCGGCGGCCTGCGAGCGCGACGCGGCGCATGCGCTGCACGAACACGAGCGAGCTCGCGAGCCCGAGCGCGAGCGATGCGAAGCCGAGCAGCGTTCCGTTCATGTCGCCGCGCAAGCTATCACGCTCGCGCGCGCCCGCTCGCGCCGCGCGCGGCCGGCGCGCCGCCGTTCTCGGTGCCGTGGCTTCTCCCGCGGCGCAACCGCCGCCCGAAGCAGGGGTCGACCGGCGCGCGGCAGTTCAGTCGAACAATTCTGTTGACGGATATTGGTCGATCGAACAACATGCGCGGCGTGCCGAACCCCCGCCAGCAGCCCCGTTCACGACGCAGGACGCCCGCAGCACCCGCGCCGGAACGAATCCTCTCCGCCGCTTTGGCGGCGTTCGCCGAGCGCGGCTTCGACGGCGCGAGCACGCGCGAGATCGCGGCTGCCGCGGGCGTGCCGCAGGGGCTCGTCACCTACCACTACGCGAGCAAGCAGGCGCTCTGGGAGGCGGCGGTCGACTGGGTGTTCGGCGAGCTCACGCGCGAGCTCGGCGCGGCGGCCGATGCGCTGCGCGACGTGCCGCCGCTCGAACGCTTGCGCGCGACGATGAAGCGGTACGCGCGCTTCGCCGCGCGCCATCCCGAGCTGCATCGCTTCATGACGCACGAGGGCGGCTACGACGGTCCGCGGCTGCGCTGGCTCGTCGACCGCCACATCCGGCCGCTCTACGAGAGATCGGTCGCACAGATTCGCGAGGCCGCGCCGAGCCTCGACGCGGCGCACTTCCACTACGTGCTGATCGGCGCGGTGACGCACCTGTTCGCGGTCGCGCCGGAAGTCGCGCGCGTCACCGGCCGCGATCCGCGCACACCGGAGCAGGTGGACGCGCACGCGCGCGCGGTCGTCGATTGGCTGATCGATGGCGCGCTCGCGGCCGGCCGCGGTGGAGCGACGCGCGCCGCGTCTGCGACGCGAAGAGCGCGGGCGTCGCATGCGAAGCCGCCCCGTCCGCGCCCGAAAGCCAAGGAGAACCGATGAGACTCTGCACCTTCCTCCAAGACGGCACGCCGCACGTCGGCATCGTCGACGCCGCGCGCGAAGAGATCGTCGATCTCGCCTCGGCGGCGCCCGCGTTGCCGCGCGATCTCGCGGCGCTGCTCGCCGCCGGGCCGGTCGCGCTCGCGCACGCAGCGCGCGCGGCGGCCGCGAGCTCCGCGCGCATCCCGCTCGCGTCGCGCGCGCTGTGCGCGCCGATCCTGCGCCCGCCGAAGTTCCTCGCGATCGGTCTGAATTACGCGGACCACGTGGCCGAAGCCGGCCTCGAAGCCCCGAAGCATCCGACCGTGTTCAACAAGCAGAGCACGTGCGTCGCGGGCCCGAATGCCGACGTCCATCTGCCGCGCATCTCGAGCGCGCTCGACTACGAGGGCGAGCTCGGCTTCGTGATCGGCGCGCGCTGCCGCCACGTGCCGCGCGCTCACGCGCACGAGGTGATCGCCGGCTACCTCGTCGTGAACGACGTCAGCGTGCGCGATTGGCAGCTGCGCGTACCGACCTGGACGATGGGCAAATCGTTCGACACGCACGGCCCGCTCGGCCCGTGGCTCACGACCGCCGACGAGATCGACCCGAGCGGCCTGCGCCTGCGCACGTGGGTTAACGGCGAGCTGCGCCAGGACTCGAACACGAAGCAGCTGATCTTCGACTGCGCCGCGCTCGTCGAGCACCTCTCCACCGCGTTCACGCTCGAGCCCGGCGACGTCGTCGCGACGGGTACACCGGGCGGTGTCGGCATCGCGATGAAGCCGCCGCGTCTGCTGAAAGCAGGCGACGTCGTGCGCGTCGAGATCGAGGGGCTGGGTGTGCTCGAGAACCACGTGATTCCGGAGCCGGCTTCGACCGCGACGCCTTTCGGCGGCGCACCGGCATGAGCAGCCGCGCGCGCATCGACGTCCACCATCACTTCCTGCCGCCGGCCTACGCGGGCTGGCTGCGCGAGCGCGGCGTCCACGAGGCGGGCGGACGCGCGCTGCCGGAGTGGTCCGCGGGCGAGGCGCTGCGCGTAATGGACGCGCACGAAATCGCGACCGCGATCCTGTCGATCTCGACGCCGGGCGTCCGTCTCGATCCGAGCGAGCGCGGCCAAGCCGAGGCGCGCGACTGGGCGCGGCGCGTGAACGACGACGCGGCTGAGCTACGGCGCGCACACCCAGGACGCTTCGGCTTCTTCGCGACGCTGACGCTGCCCGACGTCGAAGGAGCGCTCGCCGAGGCCGCGCGTGCGCTCGACGAGCTCGGCGCGAGCGGGGTCGTGCTGCTCGCGAACACGCACGGCCGCTACCTGGGCGATCCGGCCGACGAGCCGCTGCTGGCGGAGCTCGACCGCCGCGGCGCGGTCGTGTTCGTTCACCCATCGACGCTGCCCGCGCCTCCCGTGCCCGGCGTGCCGCCGTTCGCGGCCGACTTCCTGCTCGACACGACGCGCGCCGCGTTCCGGCTCGTGCAGAGCGGCGCGATGCGCCGCAACCGCCGGCTGCGCGTGATCCTCTCGCACGCGGGCGGCTTCGTGCCGTACGCGAGCCACCGGCTGGTCGTGACGTTGTTAGGCACCGCAGGCGGGGATCCCGCCGCGTGGCTCGACGACTTCCGCAGCTTCTACTTCGACACCGCGCTCTCGGGCAGCCCGGCCGCGCTGCCGAGCCTGCTCGTGTTCGCGAAGCCGGGCCACGTGCTCTACGGCAGCGACTGGCCGTTCGCACCCGCGCCCGCCGTCTCGTACTTCACCTCGCAACTCGACGCGTACGCCGCGCTCGACGCCGCCGGCCATCGCTCGCTCGACCGCGACGCGGCGCTCGCATTGCTCGGACAGGAGCTCTGATGGCGGACCGGCCCGAGCTTCCTCTCGATCTGTTCAGCGACGCTGCGATCCGCGCGCCCCACGCGCTCTATCGCGAGATCCGCGACTGCGCGCCGGCCGTCTGGCTGCCCGCCCACGGCGCGTTCGCAATGGGACGCCACGCGGACGTGCGCGCCGCGCTGCGCGCGAACGAACTGCTGATCTCGGGGCGCGGCGTCGCACTCAACGACGTCTTGAACTCACAGCCGTCGCGCACGACGCTCGCCAGCGACGGAGCGCTGCACCTCCGGCGGCGCCGCGTGCTGATGCGGCCGATGATGCCGGGCCCGCTCGCCGACGTGCGCGCTCGACTCGACGAGCTGGCCGATGCGCTCGTGGCGCGACTCGTGGATCGGCGCACGTTCGAGGGCATCGCCGACTTCGCACGGCATCTCCCGGTCGCGGTCGTGTCTCGTCTCGTCGGCCTGCCCGAGCAGGGCCGCGAGCGGATGCTCGAATGGGCAGCCGCCACGTTCGACGCGCTCGGTCCTCTCAATCCACGCGCCGAGGCCGCGCTGCCCAAGCTGCTGGAGATGATCCAGTACGCGCAGCGCGTCGGCCGGACGAACCTGTGCGCGGACGGCTGGGCAGCGCGCGTGTTCGCGGCCGCGGACCACGGCGCGATCGACGCAGAGGACGTTCCGGGCCTGTTGATCGACTACATCGCCCCGAGCCTCGACACGACGATCCTCGGCGCCGGGCACCTGCTGTACTCGTTGGGCCGGCACCCGAACCAGTACGCGCTGGTGCGCGAGAGGCCGGAGCTGATCTCGTCGGCGGTCAACGAGGCGTTGCGCATCGGCTCGCCGGTACGCGCGTTCACGCGCCTCGCGGAATCGGACTACGACGCCGAAGGCGTGTCGATCCCGAAGGGCGCGCGCGTGTTGATCCTCTACGGCTCCGCGAATCGCGACGAGCGGCGCTATGCCGACCCGGATCGCTTCGACGTCACGCGCGACGCCCGCGACCACGTCGCCTTCGGGCACGGCGCTCATCGCTGCGCCGGGGCGCACCTCGCGCAGCTCGAGCTCGAGTCGCTGCTGCGCGCGATGGTCGCGCGCGTTCGCCACATCGACGTCGGCGAGCCCGAGCCGCTCGTGAGCAACGTGCTGCACGGCTTCCGCGCCTTCCCTGCTTCATTCCACTGAGTCTCTCATTCGAGGAACCGTTCCCATGGCATTGCACCGTCTCTCTCGCATCGAGATCGGCGTGCCCGACGGCGCGCTCGCCGCGACGTGCGGGTTCTATCGCGACTTCGGTCTCGCCGAGATCGCCGGTGCGCGCTTCGCGACGGCCGACGGCGGCGAGCAGCTCGCGTTCGTCGCCGCGCCGCGCCGCACGCTGCGCGCGCTCACCGTCGGCGTCGACGACGCGGACGATCTCGAACGCGCGGCGGCTGCGCTTGCGAAGCTCGGCATCGCCTGCGAGCGCAGCGCGAAATCGCTGAACGCGACCGAGCCTGTTACGGGAGTTCGCGCCGAGCTCGCGCTCGAGCCGCGCGTGAAGCAGGCGGCGAGCGCGCCGCTCGCGACCAACGGCCCGGGCCGCGTCGCGCGCGTGAACGCGCGCTCGCCCGCCGCGTTCGCGCCGGCCGAGCAGCCGCGCCCGCGAAAGCTCTCCCACGTCGTCACGACCTCGACCGATCCCACGGCCTCGCGGCGCTTCTTCGTCGAAGGCCTCGGCTTTCGCGTCAGCGACGAGATCGCCAGCATCGGCGCGGCATTCCTGCGCTGCTCGAACGACCACCACAACCTGCTCGTGCAGCCCGGCCCGTTCGCGTTCGTCCACCACACGGCCTGGGAGATGGACGACGTCGACGCCGTCGGCGCGGCAGCGGCGGCGATGGTCGCGGACGATCCGAGCCGCCACGCCTGGGGCCTCGGCCGTCACGCGATCGGCAGTAATTACTTCTGGTACCTGCGCGACCCGGCCGGGAATTTCGCCGAGTACACGAGTGACCTCGACGTGATCGTGGACGAGGAGGCCTGGCGGGTCGCGTCCTCGCTTCCGGTCGCAGGGCTCGCCGCGTGGGGACCTCCGGTCCCGCGCGACTTCCTCGCGCCGGACGACGTCGTCGCGCTCGCGCGAGGCGCGTCGTGAACCGCGAGCAGCGCCGCGCGTTCGTGCGCGATCACCGCACGGCCGTCTTCGGCTACGCCCGGCGGAGCGACGGGCCCGCGCAGTCGATCGTCTACTACGTGAGCGACGGCGACGATCTGCTCGTCTCGACGATGGGCGCGCGCGCGAAGGCGAAGGCGGTCGAGCGGCTCGGGAAGGTCTCGCTCTGCGTACTCGACGAGAAGTGGCCGCCGACCTACGTCGTCGTCTACTGCGACGCCAGGGTCGAGCGGGAGCCGAGCGCGGTCACCGACCTGATGATGCGCATCGCGGGTGTGATGGCGGGCAAGGAAATGCCGGAGAGCGTGCGCCCGCTGGTGGAGGCCGGCGCGAAAAAGGAAGGGCGCGTCGTCGTGCGCCTCACGCCGTACGCGACGTTTTGCACGCCGCCGCGCCACGTGCACGGCGAGCAGGACGTGAACGAGAGGCTCACGCACGAGCTCGGCAGCACGCTGCCGTGGTGAACGATCGCGGCGCCCTGCGATGCGACGTCGGGATCGTCGGCGGCGGCCCGACCGGCCTGATGCTCGCGATCCTGCTCGCGCAGCGCGGCCGCAGCGTCGCGCTGATCGAGCGCTTCGCCGCGCCGTACCCGCTGCCGCGCGCCGTGCATTTCGATCACGAGGCCGCGCGCATCCTGCAGGGCGCCGGCGTCGCGGCGCAGCTCGAAGGCTTCACTGAGGCCGCGCCGATCTACGAGTGGCGCAACGCGGCCGGCGAGGTGCTGCTGCGCTTCGGCCGCGAGCGCGAGGCCGGGTTATCAGGCTGGCCCGACTCCAACATGTGCCACCAGCCGCGCCTCGAGGCGGCGCTCGAGCAGCGCGCGCGCTCCTTCGCGAGCGTGCGCATCCTGCGCGGCTTCGACGCGCACGTGCTCCACGATGCGGGCGACGCCGTGATCATCGGCGCGCGCAGCGAAACGGGCGACGCCCTCGAGGTGCGCGCGCGCTACGCGGTCGGCTGCGACGGTGCGAACAGCTTCGTGCGCGGCGCGATCGGCGCCGGCTGGCGCGATCTCGGCTTCGCGTACGACTGGCTCGTCGTCGACGTCATCCCCCACGAGCCGCGCGTCTTCACGCCGCTGAATTGGCAGCTCTGCGATCCGGCGCGGCCGACGACGGTCGTTTCCGGCGGGCCCGGCCGCCGGCGCTGGGAGTTCATGCGCCTCCCGCACGAATCGCAGGAGCAGCTGAACGACCGCGAGGCGGCGTGGAGACTGCTCGCAGCGTGGGACGTGCGACCCGACAACGCGACGCTCGAGCGGCACGCGGTCTACACGTTCCGCGCGTGCTGGGCCGACACGTGGCGGCGCGGGCGCGTGCTGCTCGCCGGCGACGCCGCGCACCTGATGCCGCCGTTCGCGGGCCAAGGCATGTGCTCCGGCCTGCGCGACGCGGCGAACCTCGCGTGGAAGCTCGATCTGGTGCTAGGCGGCGCCGCGAGCGACGCGTTGCTCGACAGCTACGAGAGCGAGCGCGCGCCGCACGCGAAGCAGACGATCGATTTCTCGGTCGCGCTCGGCCGCGTGATCTGCATCGCCGACCCGAGCGAGGCGAAGCAGCGCGACGAACGCATGGTCCCCGCCGCGCGCGCGGCGGGGCTGACGACGCCCGCGCCGCTCCCGAAGATCGGCCCGGGTTGTTGGGTCGCCGACGATGCCGCGGCCGGCGCGTTGTTCCTGCAAGGCTTCGTCGCCACCGCCGCGGGCCGCGCGCGCTTCGACGACGTGCTCGGCGGCGGCTTCGCGCTCGTCTCGCCGCACGGAGACCCGGCCGGCGCGCTCAGCGCCGAGCAGCGCGCATGGTTCGCCGCGCGCGGCGGCGTCTGCGCGCACGTCGGCGCCGACTCCGCGTTGCGAGACGTCGACGGCGCCTACGCGAAATGGTTCGAGGCGCACGGCTGCGCGGTCGCGCTGCAGCGCCCGGACTTCACGGTATTCGCAACCGCGAAGGAGCTCGCCGGCAGCGGCGCGCTCGTCGACGCGCTGCTCTCGAGACTGCGCTGCGAGTGAGCCGTCGCTCTGCTCCCTGAGAGAACCGCGGCGTCGCCTGAAACACGCCTCGCGCGCGGCTAAGGTGCCGCGATGACCGTATCCGAGCGCGACCGCGAGCAGTTCCGCAGGATCGGCGCCGCCAAAGCGGAGTCGCATCGCGAAGCGCTCGCGGCACACCTCGCGCTCACGCTGGAGGAGCGGCTCGCTCGAAGCTGGGACCTTTACCGGCGCTTCCGCGATCCAAACTCCCCTGCTCGAGAGGATGACCCGACGCCGCTCTACGACCGAGCCCGCGCGCTCGGGCTCTACCGAAGCTGAGCACGCGTGGTCTCCGAGCGGCCGTTGGTTTGGCTGGCGCGACTGCTCGACGGCCTGCGACTGCCTTACGCCATCATCGGTGCACACGCCGTCAACGCTTGGCTCGAGCCGCGCTTCACGTCCGACATCGACGTCACGATCGAGCTCAGCGCGGAGGCGAGCCGCGACCTAACAGCTGCCTTCGAGCGCGAGGGCTTCGCGGTCGTGCGGATCCACGGCGAGCGTCTGCCGTCGGGCCCTGATTTTCTTCGCTTCACATCGCGGGACCGGCTCGTGACGATCGAATTTCAGCCCGCCAAGACCTCCTTCCAGCAGCACGTCGTGCAGCGCGCCCGCCGCGATCGCAACGGCACCTGCGTCGCGACGCCCGAGGATCTGATCGTCTTGAAGCTGATCGCGAATCGACCCAAGGACCAGATCGACTTGCTGGGTCTTGCGGCCCTCGATGGACTCGATTGGCCCTACGTCGAGAGCGCCGCGCGCGAATGGGAGCTCGCCGAGGTTCTCGCGGCGCTGCGCGCACGGGTCGGTCGCTGACCGCGAGCTGCGCGCGTGCGCGATCTCGAGGCGTCAGCCCACCCGCGCCCCGATCGGCGCGTCGCCGATGACCTGCGCGGCCTCGAGCGCGGCAAGCTCGCCCTCCGGCAGCCCTAACAGCCCGCACAAGATCTCGCGGTTGTGCTCGCCGAACAGCGGCGCGTGGCGGCGCGGTCGCGGGTTCGCCTCCTGCAGCCGCCACGCCGAGACCGGCTGCGGCCAAGGCTGCACGCACGGGTGCGGCAGGAAGCTCCACGATTCGCGCGCGAGCAGGTGCGGATCCCAGTGGATGTCGTTCGTGTCGAGGACGCGCGCGGCGGGGATGCGCAGCGCCTGCAGCGACTCCATCGCCGCCTGCGGGTCCTGCGCGCGCGACCACTCGGCGATGCGCGCGTCGAGCTCGTCGTGGCGCGCGCGGCGCTCGGCGAGCGAGAGCGCCGCGAGCTCGGGCGCGCCGACCGCACTCGCGAGTGCGCGCCACTCGGCGTCGTCGCGCACGGAGACCGCGAGCCACTGATCGTCGCCCGCGACGGGGTAGACGCCTTGCGGCGCCCAGACGGGATGGCGATTCCCGTAATGGGTCGGTCGCTCGCCGCGCAGCGACGCTGCTGCGAACGCCTCGCCCGCCATCTGCGCCATCGTCTCGCGCTGCGCGAGGTCGATCCAGACGCCGCGCCGCGTGCGCCGGCGTTGGATCAGCGCGAGCACGACCGCGCTCACCGCCGCGAGCCCGCCGATCGGATCGCCGTAGGAGACGCCCGTTTTGTACGGCACGCCGTCGTCGCCGTAGCCGGCGAGCGAGCTCATGCCGGCCATCATCTCGACGATCGGCCCGAAGCCGACCAGATCGCGCTCGGGGCCCGTCTTCCCGAAGCCGGCCATCGAGACGAGGATCACGTCGGGGCGCGCGCGCCGTAACACCTCGTAGCCGACGCCCAGCTTGTCGAGCACCTCGGCGCGGTAGTTCTCGATCACGACGTCGCACTTCTCGACGAGGCGCAGGAACAGCTCGCGGCCGCGCGGCTGCGCGAGATCGAGCGTCAACGACTTCTTGTCGCGCGCATAATCGTTGAAGTACCAGCTCGCGTTCCACGGCTGCGGGTGATCGATCGGGAGCAGCGTGCGCACGTTGTCCCACGCGCGCGGCGATTCGATCTTCACGACCTCGGCGCCCATCTCGGCGAGCACGCGCGTCGCGTACGGGCCGGCCCACATCATCGTGAGATCGGCTACGCGCACGCCTTCGAGCGGGAGGCGTTTCATCGCGTGCCCCCGCCTGCGCCGAGCCAATCCCCGAGAACGGCGTCCGTGTCTGCGGCCGGCTTCGCGAGCGCACCCGCGCGCCAGTCGATGCCGAGGAACATGCGGCCCGGCACGCGCGCTCGGCCCGCGGGCGTCTCGACCGCATCGAAGAAGCCGCGCTCGTTCAGCGAGCCGTTCGAGAGCAGATCGAGCGGCGTCATCACCGCGCCGATCGGCACCTTGTGCTTCGCGCCGAGCTCGACCAGCTCCGCCTTCGTGCGCGGCGCGAACCACGCCTGCACCTTTTCACCGAGCTCGGCGTCGTCCTTGATGCGCTCCAGCGGGTCCATGAATTTCGGCGACTGCAGCTCGGGGTCGCCGATCAGCGCGTACAGCGCCGGCACCTGGCGGTGCAGCGCGCACACGCCGGCGTAGCCGTCCTTCGCCGGATAGAGGCCCCAGATCGCGTTCGTGCGATTGCCGAGCCGCGGCGAGGGCACGCCGTCGACCGCGCTGCGCGGGCCGTAGAGCTCGAGCATGCCCGCGGCGCACTCCTGCGCGGAGATGTCGAGCCAGTCGCCCTCGCCTTGCAGCAGCGCTCCGTAATAAGCGGTGAGCGTCGCGCCGAAGCCGTTCAGCCCGAGCAGCTTCCAGGCCTGATTCGCGCCGTTCTGCAGCGGCGGGCGCGTGCGGACGCCCGTCAGCGAGTGGATCCCGGCGGCCGCGTGCGCGACGAGGTTCGTCGCCTCCCAGTCCGCGTATGGGCCGCGCTGCCCGAACGCGGTGAGCGACGTGATCACGAGCGCGGGCTTCTCTGCGCGCAGCTCGGCCGGGCCCAGCCCGCGTACCGCGAGCGCGCCGGGCTTTCCGTCCTCGACGATCGCGTCCGCCGCGAGCGCGAGCGCGCGCAGCTGCGCGTCCGACACCGAGATGCGTCGCTTGCCCGCGAGCAGCGCGGCCTCCTCGTCGCTGGTCAGAGCGCCCGCCGGGCCCTCGCTGCGCACGACGTCCGCGCCGTAGCCGGCGAAGAAACGCGTCGCGAACGCCGCGGGCACGCCGCCGCCGATCTCGAGCACGCGCATTCCGGTGAGCGGGAGTTCCTGACTCATCGGCGCGCGATGGTGGCACGCCGCGCGCGCGGCGAGTAGCAGCGCGCGAGAAAGCGACCTCGATCACACACCGGCCGCCTCAGGGCAGGAACCTCGCGTCCCCGAGCTCGGCGTCTGCGACGGAGCGGCCGGCGGGTGCGTAGGCCGAGCCGTCCCACGTCCACACCGGAAACGAGAAGCCGGGTCCGCCGTCCGCCAGGTCGCGCACGCCGCCCGTCGCGGTGGGCAGCACGATCAGCATGCGGCCGCGCGCGGCGTAGATCTCGCGCCACGCCGCCCCGTCGTGCCGAAGAAGGTGGAGGTCGGGACCGTCTCCGTAACAAGTCGGCGCGTGCGGGCCGCCATCGATCGCGACGAGCCGTGCGGTGCCGACGGCGCCGCCGAGCTCGGCCGGCGCGAAACGCGGCGCCACGCGTTCGCCGCACTCGTTCTCGATACGACCGTCGGCGTCCGGCGCGAGGCCGAGCGCGGCGAGCAGTGCCGCCGCGTCCGCCGCAGGCGCAGCACCGGCCGAGGTCGGAAGCTCCGGGGACGCAGCGGGCTCTTGCGAGCCGCCGCTGTCGCAGGCAGCCAGCCCGAGGGCGATCAGCCAGACGCTGATCGAGAGTCGCGTTCCGATGCTCATGCGACGCCCTCCGCCGGACGGACGCGCGACTGGGTAGCGCGACGGCGTCGCCGACTACCGCTTGGCGCCGACGAAGATGTTCCCGCGCCAGGGATCGGGCACGCTTGTCGCGTCGAGGCCGGCCTCACGCATCAGCTGCAGCCAGATCGCCTCCGGGAACAGGCCCTCGGTGTGGCGATCGAGCTCGGCGCGCGTCGTTCCATCGGCCTCGCGCAGCGTGAGCGTGTAGGCGACCTCGTAGGTCGAGTCGTTCGGATCCGGATCCCAGACCCACTCGAGGAAACGGAGCGCACGGCCGTCGGCGCCGTCCTCGCCACCGCACTCCGTCCCACCTGGCGTGCGCTCGGCCCCCGCGTTCTCGTTCGCGCTGAAGAACCGGCCGAAGGATTCGCGCGTGTAGTCCGGTGCGAGGATCACGAGCCCGCCCGCGCGGCAGTGCAGCGCCGCGGTCGCGATCGTCGCGCGCAGATCCGACTCGCTCGTCGCGTACATGATCGCGTCGTGCACCAGCACCGCGTCGAACTCGCGCCCGAGGCGAAGCGTGCGCATGTCACCCGGCAGCACCTCGCACTCGGGATTCTGCGCGCGACAAACCTCGAGCATCTGCGGAGAGAGATCCGCCAGCGTCAGCGCGAAGTCGCGCTTCAGGTTCGCCGCCAAGCTGCCCCCGCCGCAGCCGAGCTCGAGCAGCGTGCGCGGGCGCGGCTTCGCGCGCCATAACAACGCGCGAAAGAACGCGGCCTCCTCCACGTAGTGCGCGGGCGGCGACAGCAGCGGCCACCAGTGCGCGAGCTCGGAGTACATGCGGTGCTCGGCCATGGCGGTTCCAGACCTTCGCTCCAGCGAGCGCGCGCCGGGCGCGCCGCGCGGCATCTTCGGCGCATTCCATCTGCTCCGTCCGCCACCACGGATGCGAGTCAGAGCCGATCGCTTTTCTCGCGCAATCTCTGCGTCGCGCCACCCAGCGCAATCCCTCGCATCTCGCGAATCGGACGCTCCGGCACCAGATAGATCACGCTCCCTTTGTCGAGAACCGTGAACTTGGCGCCCGGCTCGAGGCCGAGACGCTCTCGCGCACTTCGAGGGAGCACGATCCGGAATCTCTTCGAGAGCGTCGCGTCTCCATCAGGCTACGCGTAGCGCACCGATCGCGAGGTCGCGTGCGCGCGTGCCATACTCGCGCGCCTGCGCAATCGAAACGAGGAGGCCCCCATGAAGCTCGGACTCACCGCGGCGCCGTTCGGCCCGGAAGCGAAGCTGAATCTCGACTTCATCAAGCTCGCCGAGTCGCTCGGCTTCGATTCGGCGTGGACCGCAGAGGCCTACGGCAACGACGCCGTCACGACCGCGACTTGGATCCTCGCGAACACGACCAAGCTGAAGGTCGGCACCGCGATCATGCAGATTCCGGCGCGCACGCCCGCGATGACCGCGATGACCGCGATGACGCTCGACAACCTCTCCGGCGGCCGCTTCATCCTCGGCCTCGGGCCGTCGGGCCCGCAGGTCGTCGAGGGATGGCACGGCGTCCCGTACGGGAAGCCCCTCACGCGCACGCGCGAGACGATCGCGATCGTGCGCCAGATCCTCGCGCGCGAGAAGCCGCTCGAGTTCCGCGGCGAGCACTACACGATCCCGGCGACCGGCCCCGGCACGACCGGGCTCGGCAAGCCGCTGAAGAGCATCCTGCACGGCAACCCCAACCTGAAGATCTACACCGCGTCGATCGGGCCGGCGGGATTGAAGATGGCCGCCGAGTGCGCGGACGGCGTGTTCCCGATGATGGTGATCCCTGAGAAGTTCGCGGCCGTGCAGCTGCCCGCGCTCGAAGAGGGCTTCCGCGCCGCCGGTGGCGGGAAGTCGCTCGCGAAGTTCGACGTCGTGCCGGGCGTGTCGGTCGTGATCCACGACGACCTGCAGAAGGCGCGCGACGCGGTGAAGCCGGGCACCGCGCTCTACGTCGGCGGCATGGGCGCGCGCGGCAAGAACTTCTACAACGACCACGCCAAGCGGCTCGGCTTCGAGGAAGCCGCGGTGAAGATCCAGGACCTCTACTTGTCAGGGAAGCGCGCCGAGGCGATCGCGGCGGTGCCGGACGAGATGATCGACGCCGTCGCGTTGGTGGGTCCGAGTGCGCGCATCCGCGAGCGCCTGCAAGCCTGGAAGGAAGCCGGCAAGAAGGGCCACGTGCACACGATGCAGATCGGCACGAGCCAGCCCGAGGCGCTGAAGCTGCTCGCGGAAGAGCTGCTCTAACAACTCACGGGAACGCGCTGTGGCCGACGAGAAGCAGGAAGAGCCGGCGCTCGACTACAAGGCGCTGCGGCTGATGAACGTCGCGCAGCTGCGGCACGCGGCGAAGACGACGCCGGGCATGCACGGCGCCGAGGCGATGGACCGCGAGCGGCTGCTCGCCGAGATCTGCAAGCGCCGCCAGATCGCGGTGGTCGACCTCTCGCGCGACGTCGACGTGATGCGCGCCGACGCGAAGCAGCGCTTGCGCGAGCTGCACGCCGCGCGCGAGGCCGCGCTC
>DASTOI010000853.1:0-2491 GCA_035762585.1 Myxococcota bacterium | reverse complement strand
GCGCGGCTACGTCGCGAATCCGTTCGCGTACATGGCGCGCGCGGCGGTGCTCGCGTCGAGCTCGATCCACGAGGGGCTCGCGAACGTGCTGCGCGAGGCGCTCGCGTGCGGCTGTCCCGTCGTCGCGACGGATTGCCCGAGCGGTTCGGCCGAGGCATTGGGGCACGGCGCGCTCGGCCGGCTCGTCCCGGTCGGAGACGCGGCCGCGCTCGCCGCGGCGCTCGAGGAGGCGCTCTTGAATCCGCTCTCGCGCGAGGAGCGCGCGCGGCGCGTGGCGCTGGTCGCGAACGATGCGGGCGCCCGCCGCTATTTGGAAGTGATGCTGGCGCGCGAAGCTGCGCCGAACCCCTAAGAAGTACGGGCGCCGAGCAGGCCGCGCAGGCGCAGCGCGAACGAGGGCGTCCGTTCGGTGCGTTCCGGCTCGCTGCGCAGCTCCGCGACGGAGTACGCGTAGCCGAGCCGCTCCGCGAGCGGCGCGACCTCGGCCTCGAACTCCGCGGCCTCGCTCGCGCTCCAGTCGCGCACGCTCGGCGCGGGCCCGCGCGCGCCCGGCTTCTCGGCCGCGATGCGCTCGAACGCGGCCGGCGAGAGCGTCGGCGCGAAGCCGATGAATTCGGCGAGCGCGCCGTACGCGTCGAAATCGAGCTGCTCGAGCGGCTGGATGCGCGTCGCCTCGCGCGGCAGCCGCTCGAGATCGCGCAGCGAGAGCTCGTTCAGCCGGCGCCAGAAGTACGCGAGCTTGCCGACGCGCGAGAGCCGCGCCCAGCGCTCGCCCTCGTCGCCGAACGCGGCGAGCCGCGAGAACGGGTGATGCGCGCGCGGCAGCCCGGGCTGATGACCGAGCGCGAGCCGCGCGTCGCGCCGCGCCGGCTCGTCTGCGTACCAGCCCTTGTGCAGAAACGAGTTCACGACGCGATCGGGCCTACGCACCATCAGGATGAAGCGCGCGCCGAGCTCGGCGTGAAGCGCCGGCACGCTCAACGCGAGGAAGGCGCTCGCTTCGAACGAGAGCCGCCCGCGCGCGCGATCGGCCGCGACGCCGGCGGCCTTCGCGGCAAGAAAGCCGGCGTCGTCGACCGGCAGCCCGTTCCACACGCAGTAGCGATGAAAGCTGTCGCCGAGCGGATCGCGCTCGTGATGCGCTGCGACGGCCGGCTCGCGCGCCAAGAGCTTCGCGACGAAGTGCGTGCCGCAGCGCCCGGTGCCGATCGCAAAGACCGGCGGAGAATGCGCGCGCTCGTCGGCTCGGCTCATCGCGCGGCGGATCTTCCCGATGCGTCGCGAGATCGGCCAGAGCCGCTACGCGATGAGCTCGGGCGCGAAGCGGGCGAGGATCTGCTGCGCGCGGTCGCGCCACGTGAAGCGCACGTTCTCTTCGCGCGCACGCGCTGCGCACGCGGCGGCGGCCTGCGGCTCGCGCAGCGCGCGCGCGATCGCCGCGGCGAACGCGGCGGGGTCATCAGGCGGCGCCAGGAACGCGGTCTCGCGATCGCGCAGCCAGCTCGTCACGGCCGGGATCGCGGTCGCGACGACCGGCAGCCCCGCGGCCACGTACTCGAGCACCTTCAGCGGCGAGGTGGACGTGGCGAGCGGATCGCGCGCGGAGTTGGGGAAGAGCCCGACGTCGGCCGCGGCGAACCAGCTCGCGAGCTGCGCGTTCGGGACGAAGCCGCGCAGCTCGACGTTCGCGCCGGCCTCGCGCTTCCAGCGCACGACGTCCGCGTCGCTGCCGCCGAGCACGAGGAAGCGCACGTCGGGAAGCTGCGCCGCGGCCGCGAGCAACGTCGGGAGGCCCTTCTCCGCGCTCAGGCTGCCGGCGTAGAGCGCGACGCGCGCGTGCTCGGGAAGCCCGAGCGCGCGCCGCGCCGCGCGCGTGTCGCCGCGCTGCGCCGCGAGCAGCGCGGGCGCGACGCCGTTGGCGAACGCCGCGAGCTTCGCGTCCGGGATGCCGGCCGCGACGTGCGCCGCGCGCAGCGCCTCGGAGTTCGCGATGAACGCACGCAGGCTCGGCGCTGATCCGATCGTGCGGATCAAGCGCTCCCACTTCGGCGGCGAGGCCGAGTGGCGCTCGAAGATCACCGAGAGGCCGCGCGCGAGGCAGGCCGCCGCGATCGGATAAGAGCGCGTCCACACCAGCGCGGGCCGCGCGCGCGCGGCGTAGCGCGGCGCCGCCCAGCTGAAGCGCCGCTCGCGCACACTCGTGAAGACCGCCGAGCGCCGCCAGAGCCAAAGCGGAAGAGGTGTTACGGGGAACGGCCGCTCGATGCCGTACCAGCGCCACAGGTCGACGCGCGGCGAGAGCCGGTCGCGCAGCGAGGCGCCGATCACGAGCTCGAAACGCGGCGTGAGCTCGGCGAGCGCCTCGCTCATCTTCAGCGTCTGGACGGTGTGCGCCCAACGCGACGGGATGTTTCCGTTCGAGAGATAGAGGAGCGGGCCCAATTGTTCGATCTCCGCTCGGCTTTGCCTCGCTGCGCGCGGCGAAGCGCCG
>DASTOI010000852.1:0-2249 GCA_035762585.1 Myxococcota bacterium | reverse complement strand
GCGCCGAGGTGTTGAGCAGCGAGGCGCCGAGCAGCGCCCAGGCGAGCGCCGCCAGCGCGAGCCCGCGGCGCACGCTCGCCCGCGACGGCGCGCCGCGGCTCCACGCCGCCGGCGCCGCGGCGAGTGCGATCAGGGCGGGCCCGCCCGCGGCCGCGAGCGCGTTGATGAGGACGTCGCGGAGGTCCCACACGCGCCGCGGCGCGAGCCACTGGAGCGCCTCGTCGACGAGCCCGACCGTGAGCCCGAGCAGCGCGGCACACGGCGCGAGCAGCGCGTCGCGGCCCCCGTGCGCGAGCGCGCGCAGCGCGAGCAGGCCGAGCACGCCGTACTCGACGACGTGCACCGACTCGACCGGATTGGCGCGCAGCCACCACGCGGTGGCCGCGTAGAGAGCGACGCCCGCCGCGACGGTGATCCGAGCGCGCGCACCCAGGCGCGCGAGCGCGCGCCACGCGAGCAGCGCCGCCGCGCCGACGATCGCGAGCACGACGACCAGGAACGCATGCTCGCCGACCCGCGCGACGACGAAGGCTTCGATCGCGCGCGCGAACGGCACCGTCGCGAAGATCAGCAGCGCCCAGCTGGCGAACGCGGCCCAGGCCAGCGGAGCGGCGGCCATCGTCGTTTCGACCTCGCTCGCGGCTCGCTGCGCGCGGCGTTACGCGCCGCTCGCGCCGAGCTTCTTCGCCGCGATCGCGCGCGCGAGATTGCCATCGATCTCGCCCTTGTGCGCCTTCATCAGCGCGCCCATCACCTTGCCGACTTCCTTCGCGCTCGTGGCGCCGCTCGCGGCGATCGCTTCGTCGACCCAGCGCGCGGTCGTCGCCTCGTCCGCGAGGCTCGGCAGGAAGCTCTGGACGACCGCGAGCTCGGCGCGCTCGGCAGCGGCCATCTCCTCACGCCCGCCTTTCGAGAACGCCTCGATGCTCTCCTGGCGCTGCTTCTCGAGCTTGCGCAGCACGGCGATCGCGGGCTCGTCGGCGAGCGTCGTCGCCCCATCCTTCTTCATCTCGTAGAGGAAGCCGGCGCGGATGTTGCGCAGCGCCGCGAGGCGCTCGGTCTGCTTCGCCTTCAGCGCTTCCTTCATCTCCTCATTGACCCGTTCGACGAGGCCCATTTTTTCCGATCTCCGTTCAGACGAGCGGGCCACACTAACGGGGCGTGCGGCGAAGTCAGGCGTCGGGATCGTCTTCGCTCAGCGATGTCGCGCGGATCGGGTGCGGCGCGTACTCGGGGCCGCCTCCCCAGCCGGGGATCGCGGCGGCGGAGACCAGCCAGGACGCGGCGAGATCGTCGTCGACGACGATCGATCCGGCGTCGCGGTCGCCCGTAATGCCTTCCCAGAGGTCTGCGCCGCCCGCCTCCCACCAGGTTCGATCCACGTGCTCGAAGTCGATCCCGAGCTTGGTCACCGCGCGTCGGCCTTCGCGAGCGGCGTGACGACCTCGGCGGCGAACTTCTCGAGCAACGCGAAGTCGCGGCCCTGGATCACGACGTAGTTGAAGCCGAGCTCCTCGCGGCGGCGCTGCAGCGTGTCTTGGATCTCGCGCGCGGAGCCGACCAAGTAGAGCGGGCTCGCCGCGACGTCGTCCGGGCTCATGCCGGCCTGCTTGCCGAGGAACTCGCGCGTCGGCTTCGGGTCGTCGGTGATCACGGTTCCGAACACGAGCGCGTTCAGCTCGAGCGCGTCGAAGTCGCGCCCGGCGGCGGTCGCCGCTTCTTCGACCCAGCGGATCTTCTCGCGCGTGCGCTCGAGCATGCCGTCGCGCGCCGCGTTCGCGGTGATCTTGCCCTCGGCCACCTTCGGATTGATGCCGACGATGTCCGCGTGCCGGCCCGCGACGCCGAGCACCTTCTTGCCGCCGCCGCCGATCAGGATGCGCGGAAGCGAGGGCAGGTCGACGGCGCGCTGCGCGCCCTTCACCTGATAGCTCTGGCCGCTGAACGTCGTGCGCTCGTTCGTCCAGATGCCCTTGATCACGTGCAGCGCTTCTTCGAGGCGCTCGACGCGTGCGCCCGCCGGGTCGTAGCGGAGGCCGGCCTCGACGTAGTCGGCCTCGGTCCAGCCGGCGCCGATGCCGAACTCGACGCGGCCGCCCGAGAGCGCGTGGGCCGTCGCGGCCGCGCGCGCGAGCACGACGGGATGCCGGTAGTCGACGCCATAGACGAGCGTGCCGGTCTTGATGCGCGTCGTGACCGCGGCGACGGCCGACAGCGCGACGACCGGATCCCACTCGGGGAAGAAGAAG
>DASTOI010000851.1:0-4875 GCA_035762585.1 Myxococcota bacterium | reverse complement strand
GAGCCGAACACGATCGCGTTCGGCGGCGTGCCGGCGGGCAGCGCGAAATCGCAGGAAGACGCGAGCGCGGCCGAGACGAGGGCGATGTTCGCGTTCTCGGGCGACACGCTGCTCAGCAGGATCGGCAACATCACCGCCGTCGTCGCGACGTTCGACGCGAACGCGGACAGCGCGACGGTCGCGAGGCTCGCGAGCGCCACCTGCGCGAAGCCCGGAAAGCCGCGCAGCGCGACGAGCTGCACGCCGAGCCACTCGGAGAGCCCGCTCGCCTCGACGGCTGCTGCCATCGAGAAGCCGCCCCCTAACAGCAAGAGCGCGTCCCACTGCAAGAGCCGGAACGAGCGCGGCGCGAGCACTGCGGCGCCGCGCACGCGCCACAGCATCAGCGCGAGCGCGGCCGAGAGCGCGATCGCCGCCTCGACGTGCGCGCTCCTCAGCGCGACGGCCGCGACATGCGGCTTCAGCCCATCGGTGAGCGGCTTGCCGGCGATCCAGAGCACCGCGGCCGCGACGAACACGATCGCGACGACGCGCTCGGCGCGCTGCAGCGGGCCGAGCTGCGCCGCCTCGGCGTCGAGCGCCGCGCGGCCGAGCGCGCCGGGCGGCGCGTCCTTGCGCCCGACCCGCCAGAGCGTCAGCCATGCGACCGGTATGAACGCGAGCACGAACGGCAGCCCGATCGCCATGAACTGCAGGAACGAGAGATCGATGCCGCGCTCCTGCGCGAGGAAGCCCGCGAGCTGCGCGTTGGGCACGGTGCCGATCTTCGTGCCCATGCCGCCGAGGTTCGCGCCGTACGCGATCGCGAGCATCAGCGCGCAGCCGAAGCCGGCGAGACGCCGGCCGGACTGGCGCTCGAGCTCGCGCAGCACCGCCATTCCGATCGGGAGCATCATCGCGGCGGTCGCGGTGTTCGAGATCCAGAGCGAGACGATCGCGGTCGACGCGAGCACGCCGAATAACAAGCGCGCCGGCTCGACGCCGATGCGCCGCATGATCGCGAGCGCGATGCGGCGGTGCAGATTCCACTGCTGCATCGCGAGCGCGATGCCCATGCCGCCGAGGAACAGGAAGATGTACGGGTCGAGATAGGGCGCGAGCGCGCCTGACAAGTTCGCGGCGAAGCCCTCGCCGTGGACGCGCGTCAGCGGATAGACCGCGAGCGGGATCAGCGCGGTGCACCAGAGCGGCACCGCCTCGCCGATCCACCAGATCGCCATCCACGCGGTCACGCCCGCAGCGAGCGCGGGCAGGCCGCCGTGCTCGCCGAAGTGCCGCAGCGGCGAGTCGATCAGCGCGAACGCGCCGAACGCCGCGAGGCCGAGCGCGAACGGGACGGGCTTCAGCGCGGAGAGGCTCGGCACGCGGCGCATTCTATGGAGGGCCCATCGCGCGGGCTACGGTCCGCGCCGATGGCCGACGCCGACGCGCCTGCGATCCGCGCCGCATTCGCGGAGGAGCTGCGCGAGAAGAGCGCGCTCACGGATCCGCGCATCGTCGCGGCGTTCGCGAGCGTGCCGCGCGAAGACTTCATCGGGCGCGGCCCGTGGCTGACGCTGCCCGACGCGGCGGGCTACCGCTCGACGCCGGACGCCGACGTGCGCCACGTCTATCAGGACGTCGCGATTGCGCTCGACCCGGCGCGCATGCTGAACAACGGCTCGCCCGGTTTTCTCGCGCGTGCGATCGCCGCGCTCGCGCCGCGAGAAGGCGACACGGTCGCGCACATCGGCTGCTCGACCGGTTATTACAGCGCGATCCTCGCAGAGATCGTCGGGCCGCGCGGGCGGCTGATCGCGGTCGAGCTCGCGCCGGATCTCGTGGAACGCGCTCGCAAGCAGCTCGCGCGCTGGAAGCAGATCGAAGTGCGCCACGCGGACGGCCTCACGCAGCCGCGCGAGCCCGTCGACGTGCTGTTCGTGCACGCAGGCGTCACGCACCCGCAGCCGCGCTGGCTCGAAGCGCTCGTACCGGGAGGGCGCATCGCGCTGCCGCTCACCGCGATCCTCCCGCCCACCCGCATTCGCCGCATCATCCGCGACCACGCCGGCTGGCTGCTGATCGCCGAACGCCGAGCGCCGGCGCTCTTTTCCGCGCGCTTCCTCGAGGTGATCGGCGTGCAGGCGCTGCTCGGCGGCCGCGACGCGCAGATTCAGGCGCGGCTACGCGAGGCCTACGCCCGCGAGCGCGGCACGCGCCCGCCGGTCGCGTCCCTGAGAACCGACCCGCACGAAGCCGATTCGAGCTGCTGGCTGCACGAGGAAGCGTTCTGCCTCTCGCGCGCTGAGGTGAAGTAAGCGAGCGCCGACCCTTCGCACTGACGCCCAGTCGCTCCGCGTCGCCTCCAGCCGAGTCCGCACGCCTCGAAGTCGAGGGCTGGAGTCGCGACCCCTCCGCCCGGCCCGCCCCCGCGCCGCCGCGGCGGCGTTTCCCGTAACAAGCGCGGTCGGGATGCGCGCAGCTAATCGTTCGGGGCGAACTTTTCGAAGCGGGTCTTGTCGTTCGCCTTCATGTACGCGTCGCGCCCGTTCACCGTGCCCGCGCTCGCGAGCGCGAACAGCGCGTCGTCCATCGCCTGCATGCCCTCGGCTTTGCCGCCCTGGATCACCGACGCGAGCAGCTGGATGTTGCCCTCGCGGATCAGGTTCGGGAGGCCCTGCGTGCGCAGCAGGATCTCGTGCACCGCGACGCGCCCGTTGCCGTCCGCAGTGGGCAACAACAGCTGCGCGACCACCGCGGCCAGCGATTCCGAGAGGCTGAGCCGCACCTGCGGCTGCTCGTTGGCCGGGAACGCGTCGATGATGCGGTCGATCGTCTTCGCCGCGCTGTTCGTGTGCAGCGTGCCGAACACGAGCATGCCCATCTCGGCGGCGGTGATCGCGAGCGCGATCGTCTCGCGATCGCGCATCTCGCCGACCAGCACGACGTCCGCGTCCTGGCGCACCGCGGCGCGCAGCGCCGGCGCGAAGCCCTTCGTGTGGTAGCCGACCTCGCGGTGCGACAGCACCGACTTCTGGTTCTGGTGCACGAACTCGACCGGATCCTCGATCGTGACGATGTGGCGCGCGGTCTCGGTGTTGATCTTGTTGATGATCGCCGCGAGCGTCGTCGACTTGCCCGAGCCGGTCGGGCCGGTGACGACGACGAGCCCTTGGCGCAGCTCCGCGAGCTTGTGCACGGCGGCCGGCAGCTTGAGGTCGTTCACCGAGAGGATCTTCTCGGGGATGATGCGGAACACCGCGCCGACGCCGTTCTGCTGCACGAAGTAGTTCGCGCGGAAGCGCGCGACGCCCTCGAGCCCGTACGCGAAGTCGAGATCGCGCGCGGCCTCGAACTCGGACCAGCGGTAGTCGGCCGCGAGCTCGCGCAAGAGCTCGCGCAGCGCGGCGTCGCTCTGCGCGCCGGCGCCGGGCACGTCGCACAGCTCGCCGTTCACACGCACGCGCGGCGCGCGCCCGGCGGCGAGGTGGAGGTCGGAGCCCTTCTGGTCCTTCAGGTGCTTCAGCAGGCGATCGAGCTCGGGCACGGTCTCATCCCTTGATCCGCTTGGGATCGTCGGCGTTCCGCAGCGCCTCTTCTTTCGAGATCGCGCCGCTCGCGAGCAGCTTGTTCAGCGAGTCGTCGAGCAGGCACATGCCTTGGCTCGAGCCCATCTGCAGGATCGAGAAGATCTGGAACGTCTTGTTCTCGCGGATCAGGTTGCCGACCGCCTTGTTATTGACGAGCACCTCGAGCGCCGGCACGCGCGAGCCGCCGTCCTTGGCCGGCACGAGCCGCTGCGAGATCACCGCGCACAGCGACTCCGAGACCATGTTGCGGATCTGGTCCTGCTGATCCGCCGGGAACACGCCCACGAGCCGGTTGATCGTGCGGATCGAGCTGTTCGTGTGCAGCGTCGCGAGCACGAGATGCCCGGTCTCGGCGGCGGTCAGCGCGAGCGAGATCGTCTCGAGATCGCGCAGCTCGCCGATCACGATCACGTCGGGGTCCTCGCGCAGCGCCGCGCGCAGCGCGCGCGCGAACGATTCGGTGTGCGCGCCGACGTTGCGCTGATTCACCGCGCAGCGCTTCGGCGCGTGCACGAACTCGACCGGGTCCTCGACCGTGAGGATGTGCTCGCGGCGCTCCTCGTTCACGAGATTCACGAGCGCGGCGAGCGTCGACGACTTCCCGCAGTTCGCGGGCCCGGTGACCAGCACCATGCCCTGATGGAAGTTCGTGAAGCGCGCGAGCGACGCGGGCAGGCCGAGCTGCTCGAGCGTCGGAATCTCGGCCGGGATCGCGCGGAACACGCCGTCGTAGCCGCGCTGCTGCCGGTAGATGTTCACGCGAAAGCGGCCGAGGCCCGCGACGTCGTACGCGAAGTCGAGCTCGCCGCGCTCGCGCAGCGCAGCCGCCTGATCCTCCGTGAGCGCGGAGAAGACGAGGCGCTCGGCGACGCTCGGCTCGATCGGGTCTTCGTTCGCGGCCTTGAACTGCCCGTGCAGCCGCAGCCGCAGCGGCGTGCCCGCGTGGATGTGGATGTCGCTCGCACCGGCGGACACACCGGCGCGCAGCAGCTCGTGCAGACCCTTCGCGTCCGCGGGGGCCGCTGCGGCGCGCGGCGGAGCGCTGACGCTCGTGCGCCGTGGCACGGCGTCCGCGCGGGGCGCTGCGGCGGCGTTCGGCACCGCGCTCGCATGAGGCGCTGCGGCTCGCGCCGGCGGCGCCGCCGCTGCGGAAGCCACCGTCGCAGCCGGCGCCGCTCTCACCTCCGGCTCCGCGTCCGCCTTCGCGACCGCCTGCATCGCCTTCTGCTTCGCGATCAGCTGGTCGCGCGCCTTCAGCACCTGCGCGAGCTGCGGCTTCGTGAGCGCGCCCATCTCGCACAGGATC
>DASTOI010000850.1:0-9753 GCA_035762585.1 Myxococcota bacterium | reverse complement strand
CGGCGAGATCGGCAGGACGCGCGCAGCTCGCGATGCGTTTTTCCGCACGCCGGGCTCGACGCGTCATAGGATGGGGACGGGGTGAGCTCGAACACGGACCGGAGCCCCCCAATGACCCTCGCTCACAAGCTCAGCGCGGAGCTGCTCGGCACGTTTTGGCTCGTACTCGGCGGCTGCGGGAGCGCGGTGATCTCGGCCGCATTCCCAGAGGTAGGGATCGGCCTGCTCGGCGTCTCGCTCGCGTTCGGCCTCACCGTCCTCACGATGGCTTACGCGATCGGGCACGTCTCGGGCTGCCATCTGAACCCGGCAGTGACGGTGGGGCTGTGGGTCGGTGGACGACACCCCGCGGCGCAGGTCGCACCCTACATCGGAGCGCAGCTGGCCGGCGCCGTGGGCGGCGCGGCCGTGCTCTTCGTGATTGCGAGCGGCGCGGCCGGCTTCGACGTCTCCGCGGGCTTCGCCGCGAACGGCTTTGGCGAGCACTCGCCCGGCGGCTACTCGATGCTCGCCGGTTTCGTCTCTGAAGCCGTGCTCACCTTCGGCTTCCTGATCGTGATCCTCGGCGCCACGGATTCGCGCGCGCCGGCCGGCTTTGCGCCGATCGCGATCGGGCTCGCGCTCACGCTGATCCATCTGATCAGCATTCCCGTGACGAACACCTCGGTGAACCCGGCGCGCTCGACCGGCCCCGCGCTGTTCGTCGGCGGCTGGGCAATCGCGCAGCTCTGGCTGTTTTGGGCGGCGCCGATCGCCGGCGCGGCGGTCGCGGGATTCGCTTACAAGGCGATCAGCCCTTCGAAGTAGACGCCGGGCCGCTCGACCGTCCATCTCCCAAGCGGGGTATTACGGGGTATAGAGTGCGGGCCCTCGGGAGGAATGATCATGCGCGCATGGATTGCGCTCTCGGTTCTCGCGTGGCTCGCCTGCGCACCATCCGAGCCGCTCGCCCCATCGGCCGACGACGTGCGCGCCGCGATCGAGGAGCAGAACGCGAAGTTCGGCGAAGCGGTGCGCGCAGGCGACACGGCCGCGATCGGCGCGCTCTACAGCGAGGACGCCGCGGTGCTGCCGCCGAACGCGGCCAAGGTGAGCGGGCGAGCGGCGGTCACTGCGTTCTGGGGCGAGGCGATCGGCGCCGGGATCGGCAGTGCCGTGCTCACGACCGAGGAGGTCTCCTACGCGGGCGGCGACACCGCGACCGAAGTGGGCAGCGCGCTGCTCAGCGCGAAGGACGGCTCGGTGGCGGACGAAGCGAAGTACGTCGTGCTGTGGAAGCAGGTCGACGGCGCGTGGCTGCTGCATCGCGACATCTGGAACTCGAATCGCCCGCCGGCCCAGCCGCCAGCGCAGGAAGCGCCGCCCGCGGAGGAGAGCACTCCCGAAGCGGCGCCTGCTAGCAAGCGAAGCGCGCAGCGAGCCGAAGGCGAGCGAAGTCGAACAGTGGCGTCCGCGTGCGCTGGAACCTCCGCGTGCGGTGATCGCGCATCCTGGGTCGGTCGCTCAGCTGATCACGCGCTCGCGGCGCCGTAGGTCCAGCGCCGCTTCGGCGCCGCGCCTTCCGCGTACTCGATCACCTGCACGTCGAACCAGATCGGCAGCAGGAAGCGCACGTAGAACGCGTGCGTGGTGACGGGGCCGGTCACGAGATCGTCGTACTCCTTGATCTCGACGCGCGCGTCGCGGCGCTGCCAGTCTTTGGCCTTCGCGAGCAGCGCGTCGACTTCGGCGCGCGAGTCGCAGAGCAGGCCGAGGTGATCGAAGCCGGGCGAATTCAGGTGCGCACGCTGCTCGGTCAGCAGGATGAACTGGCTGGTCTCGGCGTCGGTCCGCAATAACAAGCCTGTCTGCTTCAGGATCGGGACGTCGAGCGCATCCCAGCCGAACAGGTCGCCGTAGAACGTCGCGATCTCGCCGCGCGCCTTCTCGAGCGCGCCTTTCGGCAGCGTCAGCTCCATGTGGTTGAAACGGCGGGGCATCGGGCCTCCGATTTACGTGCGGTCGGCTGCGGAGAAGCGCGCGAGGAAATCCTCTGTCGTGTTCACCTTCGGATAGGGTGCTTCCGGGATCCCGACGCCGAGGAACTTGCAGAGCGGCGCCCAGCCCTGTCCCGGCTCGTAGACGAGCAGCCGCGCGGCCGGGATCTCGCGCTTCACGCGCGCGTTGTGCGCCTCGTAGATCGCGATCGCGTGCGCCTCGTCGTCGAGGCGACCGCCGAAGCGGCCGTGCAGGATCAGCTGGCGCGCCATCTCGAGCTGCTCGGCGAACGCAGCTGGAGTTCCCGGCGGCGCGCCGAGCGTCATCGTGCGGAAGATCGTGCTCGACGCGCTTTTGAACCACGCCGCCGACGGCCGCTCGGTGTGGATCACCTTCGCGTTCGGGTAGCGATCGACGAGCTGCCGCCAGAACTCCGCCGAAGGCCAATCCACCGTCGCGCGGTACCCGGCATAGAGCGCATCCCAGTCCGTCCGAGCTTCGCTCGCCTGCGGCTCGCTGCGCGCCGCCTGCGCCGCGTCGCGGCGCTGGGCGGCTTGCGATGTCCGTTCCCGCTGCACTTCGTCGTAGGCGGCGCTCCACAGCGCCGCGTGCCCGGGATTCTGGCTCACCTCCATCATGTGATAACAGCGCCCGAAGCCGAGCTGCTCGAGCGCGAGCTTCAGCGAGAGCGTACCGGTGCGCCCAAAACCGGTGCCGATGATCTCCAGACTCATTAGGCGCGCGCCCAGACGCCGGACGCGTTCGACGCGTAGCCGAGCGCCTGATAAGCGGCGTCGATCAGCGCTTGGCCGCGCTCGTTCAGCAGGATGCCCTTGCCCATCCGGTTCATCGAGTAGCCGAACGAGAGCTCCTCGCGCGGGTCGGCGAAGCCGATCGAGCCCCCCGCGCCGACGTGGCCGAACGCGGCCGACGAGAGGATCGCGCTGTCGCGGTCGCCGCGGGCGCGGCGCCGGTTGTCCATCGACTTCATGAAGCCGAGCGCGAAGCGCGTCGGGATCAACAGCGTCGCGTCCTGATGCGTCGCCATCGACGTCTCGCCCATGCGCGCGAGCGTCGCGGCGTCGACGTAGCTCTTCCCGTCGAGCTTGCCGCCGCACGCGAACGGCGCGTAGAGACGCGCGAGGCCGCGCGCGTTCGAGATGCCGGCGCCGCCGCCGATCTCCGCGGCGTGGCAGGCGCGCGCGTTCGCGTCGAAGCCGCCGGTGTTCAGCAGCGAGAGCGCTTGGATCGACTCGCGCTCGGTCAGCACCTTGGACAGGAACTCGCCCGGCGCTTCGCCCGGCGGCGGCACGTAATAGATCACCGGCGCGACGCGCGGCTCGATCTCCTCCGGCGTGCCGATCCAGAAGTCGATGCCGAGCGGCCGCGCGAGCTCGTCGCGGAAGAACGCGCCGAGCGACTTGCTACTGACGCGGCGCACGAGCTCGCCGACCGTCCAGCCGAAGTTGATCATGTGGTAGCCGTTGCGCGTGCCCGGCTTCCAGAACGGCTCCTGCGCCTCGAGCAGCGAGATCATGTAATCCCAGTCGCACGAGCCGCCCGCGCGCACGGGCGCGGAGATCACCGGCACGCCGGCCGAGTGATCGAGCATCATGCGCACGGTCGCGTGCTCCTTGCCGCGCACCGCGAACTCGGGCCAGTACTCGGCGACGGGCGCGTCGATGTCGAGCAGCCCGCGCGACGCGAGCAGATGCGCGCACAGCGCCGTCGCGCCCTTCGTGCACGAGAACACGATGCCGACCGTGTCGCGCTCCCACGCGCGCCCGGTCGCCGGGTCCGCGACGCCGCCCCAGAGGTCCACCAGCGTCTCGCCGTGCAGCGTGAGGCTCGCGCTCGCGCCGACCTCGCCGCGCTCCTCGAAGTTGCGCGCGAACTCGCGCGCGACGCCCGCGAAGCGCTCGTCGCAAGTCCCCTCGATCCGCCCGTTCGGGACGTCCTGCTTGATCGTGAGCATGCGCGGCTCCTCCGAGGCCGCGCAGTGTGCACTGCCCATCCCGGATGCGCGAACCGCGCCGGCGCCACGCATCCAGCGCGCCCGCCGCGGGTTGTCACGAGACGCGGCAGCCGGCTAACACCTGCCCTTCCCGGAGGACCCCGCGTGCGACCCCTGCTCCTCGCGCTCTCGATCGCGCTGCTCTCGCTGCCCGCGCTGGCCCAGACCCCGCCTCCCGAGACGATCACGTTCGAGGGCATCGGGACCCCGGTGGTCTACGAGCCGGGCAAGAAGGTCCCGGCCGCGGCCCGCCTCAAGTCGATCTCGCTCGCGGGCGGCGGAAGAATCTCGTTCCGCACGCGCGACGGCGCGAAGTACGTCGCGCTCGTGACGAAGTCGAACCTGATCGACGACGTCACGGTGACGACGACCGCGATCGTCGGCGTCTCGAAGAAGGGGAAGATCCATCCCTTCCGGCTCATGGACATCCGGCTGAGGAAGGCGGGCGGCGCGCATTTCGACGGGTTCACGGTGAACAACGCCGGTGTGCGGGTCGTCGACGACAACGATACGACCGACCCGGACGACGACGTGCTCGCCTACGACAACCGGGGCCGCATCGCGTTCCGCGTGTACGACGACGACAGAAACATCTTTCCGCGGTCGGGATTGCTCGCGGCACCCGGGACTTCCACCCTGGCGACGATTCCAACGCCGTACGACCTCACGGTGTCGGGCATTCCGTTCGTGCGCCTTCAGGCGGTCGGCGATTCGTCCTCGGACGCGGCGGTGCTCGACGATCTGGTCGTCGCGTGGGACTGAGCAGCGAGCTCGCGCCGTCCCTCGCGAAGTGACGCGCTTGCTGCGAGCTTGCCACCGCGCGTGAAGGGGTTCGCGATGGCCGAGCGGGCGGAGATCCCCTTCGCGGGCACCACGATCATCGGCCTCGACGCCGCGCACTTCGCGGCGATCCAGCGCGCGGTGCGCGCGCTCTTCGCGCTCGCGCACTCGCCGGCTCATCAGGCATCGCTCGCGGCGTCCGCGTGCGAGGTCACGCGCCACGAGCCCGGGAACTTCGGCGTGTTCATGGGATACGACTTCCACGTGACGCCCGCAGGTCCGCGCCTGATCGAGATCAACACGAACGCGGGCGGCGCGCTGCTGAACGGCCTGCACACGGCCTCGCTCTGCGATCCCGAGAAGCTCGCGTGCCTGTGCTGCGACCTGCTCTCGGTGAACGATCTCGAGCGCGAGATCGTCGCCACGTTCCGCGCGGAGTACGCCGCCGCGACGGGCCGCAGCGGCGCCGAGCTCGCGCGCATCGCGATCGTCGACGACGCGCCCGCGCAACAATTCCTCGCGCCCGAGTTCGAGCTGTTCCGCGCGCTGTTCGCGAGCGCGGGCATCGAGGCGCGCATCGCCGACACGCGCGAGCTCTCACGCGCGCCGGGCGGCGGCCTCGCGCTCGGCGCCTTCCGCCCGCAGCTCGTCTACCTGCGTGACACCGATTTCGCGCTCGCGAGCGAGCGGGCGCGCGCGCTGCGCGCCGCCTACCTCGCGCGCGAGGTCGTCGTGACGCCCTCACCGCGCGAGCACTTCCTGCTCGCGGACAAGCGCCGGCTCGCGAGCTTCTCCTCGCGCGAGCGGCTCGGCGCGCTCGGCGTCTGCGATGACGACGCGCGCTTCCTTGCCGAGGTGATCCCCGAAACCCGCCTGCTCGCGGAGCTCGACGCCGAAGTGGTTTGGCGCGAACGCGCGAGCTGGGTGTTCAAGCCCGCCGCCGCATTCGGCAGCCGCGCCGTCTACCGCGGCGACAAGATCTCGCGCAAAAAATTTGCCGAGATCGCGGCCGAGCCCGGCTACGTCGCGCAGCGCCACGCACCGCCCGGCCTCGTGCACGTCGCGACGAGCGACGGCCCACGCCAGATGAAGTTCGACGTGCGCGCGTACGCGTATCGCGATCGCGTGCTGCTGCTCGGCGCGCGCGTGTACGAAGGCCAGGTGACGAACCTGCGCAGCCCCGGCGGGGGCTTCTCCGCAATCTGCGTCGTGCGCCCGCCCGGCAGCTGCTGACGCGAGCTGCTTGCCTCAGCGCTGCGGCGAAGGACACATCGCGGGGTTCTTCAGCTCGATCAGGATCCCGTGCGCGTCGGTTCCGCCGACGTTCACCGGTGAATGAGCGACCGGGTCGCTGAACAGCACGTCGCCCGCTCTCGCAACCCGCATTCCCTTCGAGCCGTCCGCGAACGTGAACTCGATCTCGAAGCCCTCGAGCACGTAGAGCACGTGCGCGGGATGGCGGTGCAGCCGCTCGGTGTCGCCTTTGCGAAGGCGAAAGTCCATCACGCGCACGCAGTCGTTCTCGAGCAGCACCTGATAATTCGCCGGATACGCGATCGCCGGGTCTGCGAGCGGCTTCTCCGAGAGCGCCGGCAGAGCGGCGAGCAGGAGCGCGAACGCGAACCCGGCGACGAGCAGCGATCTTCGTTTCATCGAAGTCTCCTCAGCGGTCTTCCGCGACGCGCTTCCAAACCGTGATCTGCGTGGTCCAGCCCTCGCGCTGACGCTTCTCGAACGACGCGCGCAAGTGCGGCATCCGCTTGTGCGCCTCGAGCTGGTCGCTGCTCTTCCAGCGCTCGATGCGCAGGAACTCGCTCGGCGTCTCGGGCGATTGGTAGAGGTCGTATGCGACGCAGCCGGCCTCGGCGCGCGTCGCCGCCGAGAGCGACAGCAGGTGCGCCTTCAGGTCTTCCGCGCGCCCGGGAATTCCGTGGATGAAGGTCGCGGCGGTGATGACGTCGCCGCCCTCGTACTCGGCGTGCGCCGCTTCGCTCGCGAGCGTGGAGAGCGCCGCGCCTGCCGCGCCGGCGAGCAGCGTGCGCCGCGAGACCGAAGAATCGGGATCGTGCATGCGAGTTCCTCGTCGCTCGGATGCTGCGCGAGGAGCTCGCGGTAACGCGCCGGAGCGCGGGTCAGCCGCCGAGGCCACCGCCGGTCACGATCGGCGTGTTGGTCCAGCCGCCCTTCGGCGTGCGGTACCAGCCCGCGGCGGCGAGCGCGCCGCCGTTCACCTGGATCGTCGTGCCCGTCACCCACGCCGAGAGGTCCGACGCGAGGAACAGCGCGGCGCCGGCGAGATCGTCGGGCGTGCCGAAGCGCCCGAGCGGGATCCAGTACGGGATGCGCGCCTTCATCTCGTCGGGCAGCCAAGTCATTACGGGGACCTGCGGCGTGTCGGTCGTCTCGGGCGCGATGCAGTTCACGCGGATGCGCTTCGGCGCGAGCTCGAGCGCGAGGCTGCGCGAGAAGCCTTCGGTCGCGGCCTTGAACGCCGAGTAGATCACGTTGCCCGGGATGCCGCGGTGCGCCTCGATCGTCGTGACGTTCACGATGCTGCCGCCTTCGCCGCGGCGGATCATCTCCGGCGCGAGCGCGCGCGTGCAGCGCAGCGCGGCGCCGAGGTTCGCGTCGAACAGCGCGCGCCACTGCTCGTCAGTGCTCTCGACGAACGGATTCGAGAAGCCGAGCCAATCGCCGACGTTGTTGACGAGCACGTCGACGCGCCCGAACGCAGCGAGCGTCTCGCGCGCGAGCGCGTCGACCGCGCCCTGCTGAGCGACGTCGCCGACGCACGCGAGCGCGCGCCCGCCGCGGCCGGCAATCGCCGCCGTGACGTCCTTCGCGCGTGCGGCGTCGCGCTCCGCGACGACCACGGCCGCTTCGCACGCGGCGAAGGTCTCCGCGATCGCGCGCCCGATGCCCGCGCCCGCTCCCGTAACAACCGCCACCTTGCCCGCGAGCGAGATCGCGTTGGCGTCGAGCATCCTCTCTCTCCCGTGCCGCGCGGCGTGGCGCCGCTGCGCTCAGTCGTCGGTGCGCACGCAATCGAGGCCGAGCACCAGGTCGGCGCCGAACGCGGTCGCCGGCGTCTGGTAACCCGGCTTCGCGCCGCCTTCCAGCACCCGGCGCGCGATCTCGACTCCGGCGAGCATCGTCAGCTGGTACCCGCTCGGCGTGTCGAGCCGCGCGCGCGCCTGCTCGCCGCCCCCGCCGATCGCCTCGGCGACGATGTGGCCGCGCAGCTCGGCGCGCTCCGCCGCATCGGGACCCTCCGGCAGCGCGTCGATCATGCGCTGGAGCCCGTGCTGCACCGCGCGCACGCGGAGCAGCGGCGCCAGCGGCCCGCTCGCGCGCAGCATCGCGCGCATGCCCGCGCCGGCGCGCAAGTAGACCTCGATGTTCTCCGCGCGCGTCGAGTGCCACGCCGAGACGAGATCCGCGAGCGGAGCGCCGGCGCAGCGCGCCGGGCCGAAGCCGAAATCGAAGTCGCGCTGAAGGCTGCCGGGCGGCAGCGCGACGATGCGGCCCGCTCGCCGCACGAGGCAGCCCGCGCCTAACATCTCGACGCTCGTCTTCGCGGTGCCGCGCGTCGGCGTTCCCAGCGCATCGATCGCGATGCGCAGCGTCTGCGGCTCCGGCACGCGCGCCGCGACGTGCGCGGCGAGGCAATCGCTCGGCACGACGTCGAAGCCGACACCCGGCATCAGCATCACGCCCTGCTCTCTCGCGCGCGCGCCGAGCGCTTCGCACAGCTCGAAGACCGGGATCTCGCCGGTGATGTCGAGATAGTGCGTGCGCGCGGCGAGGCACGCCTCGAGCATCTGGCGCGCGGTCGCGGAGAACGGCCCCGCGGCGTGCAGCACGCACGCGACGCCACCCAGCATTGCGCGCAGCGCGGCCGCATCGTCGATCGCCGCGACACGCGCCTCGACGCCGAGCCTCGCCGCGAGCGCCTTCACTTTGGGCGCGCTGCGACCCGCGACGATCGGCGCGAGCCCGCGCTGGGCTGCGTGCTCGGCGAGCAGCTTGCCGGAATAGCCGGTCGCGCCGTAGATCAGCAGCCGGCCGGCCATCAGCAAGCGAAGCGCGCAGCGAGGCGGAGCGGCAAGCGAAGCGCGCAGCGAGGCCACGCGAGTCTTCGGCTCGCGTGAGCCGAGCGGAGTCGGTGCGGTAGGAGCCGAGCGGAGTCGGACAGTGGCCTCCGCGTGCGCCGGAAACTAGGCGTGCGGTGATCGCGCATTCTTCATCGATCTCCTGGACCGTCCGGCCGGCCGTGTGCCCGCCTCACGCCGCGACCTTGCGACGCAGCCAATCGAGCATCACGCGCGTGAGCGCCGCCGGCTGCTCCTGCTGCGTCCAGTGCCCGCACGCGAGCTCCTGCACCTCGAGGTCGCTGCACAGCGCGCGCATCGGTAGCGCGGCCTGCGGCGGCAGCGCGCCGTCCCACGACGCCGTCACCATCAGGCACGGCAGCGTGAGGGGCTTCACGCCGAGCTCGGGCACCACGCGCTTGTCCTTGTCCGCGTTGCGGTACCAGCTGATCGGCCCGAAGAAGCCCGAGTGCGTGAACGCGCGCGTGTAGACCTCGAGCTCCTCGGCGTCGAGCAGCGGCGCACCGGGCGCCTCGAGCGTTTCGAGCCGGCGGAACGGGTTCGCGTCGATCGGCGCGTCGCCGCGGAATAACAAGCCCGGCGCGGGGCCGGTCGCGCGGCGCATCAGCTTCTCGAACACGAGGCGCGGGTTCTTGTCGAGCACGCCCTCCGCTACGCCGCGCTGCTGGAACCACAGGATGTAGAGCTTCTCGTCGTCCTTGAAGACGGCGCGCAGCTGCTCGGTGGTCGGGAACGCCATGTACGGCGTGTTCACGCCGATCGCCCCTTCGCAGCGATCGGGATGCCTCACGGTCATGCCCCACGACACGAAGCCGCCCCAGTCGTGTCCCGCGAACACGGCGCGCTCGATCCCGAGCGCGTCGAGCAGGT
>DASTOI010000849.1:0-5870 GCA_035762585.1 Myxococcota bacterium | reverse complement strand
CGAGGGCAAGTCGCTGGCCGAGGTCGCGTCGACGATGAAGGACTACGGCCGCCGTAACATCTCGGTGGCGAGCGAGATCCTGCCGGAGAAGACGAAGTGATCTCGGAGGCCGAGTTCGTGGTGGCGAGCGAGCTCGGGCTGCACGCCCGGCCCGCCGGCGAGCTCGCGGCGATGGCCTCGAAATTCTCCGCCGACATCCAGGTCGCGCGCGCCGGCAGCGACGACTGGGTGAGCGGCCGCAGCGTGCTCTCGCTGCTCTCGCTCGCCGCGAGCCACGGGACGAAGCTGCGCGTCCGCGCGGAGGGCGAAGACGCCGTCGCCGCGATCCGCGCGCTCGGGGAGCTGTTGAGCAGGCCGCACGCAGCCTGAGCGCCGCTCGGCGCTGTCCTCGCCGGTTCAACTTCCCCCGTTTTTCCGCGGGCTTCCGCGTTGCTCCGCCAGGGGCGGTTCCTTACTGTGCGCGGCCTCTTTTGCCCGCGGCCGCGCGATTGGCGTCGCGCGCTGCGGCTGGAGCCGGTGATGTCGAACCGCAGTGTGTTCACGTCCGAGTCGGTCTCGATGGGCCACCCGGACAAGATGTGCGACCAGATCTCGGACGCGGTGCTCGACACGATTCTCGATCAGGACCCGCTCGCTCGGGTCGCCTGCGAGACGCTCACGACCACCGGCCTGGTCGTGCTGGCCGGCGAGATCACGACGCGCGCGGTCGTCGATTTCCCCTCGCTCGTGCGCGGCGTGGTCAGCGACATCGGATACACCGACTCGCGCATGGGCTTCGACGCCGCGACCTGCGCCGTGATGGTCGCGATCGGCAAGCAGAGCCCCGACATCGCGCAGGGCGTGAGCGAAGGCGAGGGGCTCCACAAGGAGCAGGGCGCCGGCGATCAGGGGATGATGTTCGGCTTCGCGTGCGACGAGACGCCGGAGCTGATGCCCGCGCCGATCCGCTTCGCGCACCGGCTGATCGAGCAGCAGCGCGAGCTGTTCGAGTCGGGCGAGCTCGAGTACCTGCGGCCCGACGCGAAGTCGCAGGTCTCGGTGGAGTACGCGGGCGACAAGCCCGCGCGCATCTCCGCGGTCGTGCTGTCGACGCAGCACTCCGAGGAGGTCGGCTACGAGAAGCTGCGCGGCGACGTGATCGCGAAGCTGATTCGCCCCTCGCTGCCGCCGCAGCTGATCGACGACGACACGATCTTCCACGTGAACCCGACCGGCCGCTTCGTCGTCGGCGGGCCGATGGGCGACGCCGGCCTCACCGGCCGCAAGATCATCGTCGACACCTACGGCGGCATGGGCCGGCACGGCGGCGGCGCGTTCTCCGGGAAAGATCCATCCAAAGTGGATCGCAGCGCCGCGTACGCCGCGCGCTGGGTCGCGAAGAATCTCGTCGCGGCCGGGATCGCGCGGCGCTGCGAGGTGCAGGTCGCCTACGCGATCGGCGTCGCGGAGCCGGTCAGCATCCGCGTCGATGCGTTCGGCACCTCGCGCCTCGACATGCGCCAGCTCGAGACGCTCGTGCGCAAGCACTTCGATCTCACGCCGCGCGGGATCATCGACCAGTTGCGGCTGCGCCGGCCGATCTACCGCCAGACCTCGTTCCACGGGCACTTCGGCCGCGACGGCTTCCCGTGGGAGGACACCGCGAAGTCCGAGGCGCTCGCGCGCGACGCCGGGAAGCTGTGATGGACGCGGCGCCGACGATTTGGCTGCAGGCCGGGCCGAGCGGCTTCGAGATGCTCGTTCCATTTCTGCTGATGCTCGTGCCGCTCTACTTCCTGCTGATCCGCCCCGAGCAGAAGCGGCGCCGCGAGCACGAGGCGCTGCTGAAGGCGATCGCGAAGGGCGACCGCGTCGTCACCGCGGGCGGCATTCGCGGCACGGTCGTCGGCGTCACCGAGGACGTGCTCACGCTCGAGATCGGGAAGGGCGGCAGCGTGAGAGTCGAAGTCGAGCGCGGGCGCATCGAGCGCAAGCTCGAGTCCGCGAAGGGAGAGGCGAAGTGAGGCTTCGCACGAAGTGGATCCTGCTCGGGCTGCTGGCGCTCTTCAGCGTGTGGCTGACGGCCGCGAACTTCGTGCCCGAGGAGCGCCGCCTCGCGAGCCCCGCGTGGCCCGATGCGGTGATGCGGCTCGGGCTCGATCTGCGCGGCGGCATTCACATCGTGATCGGGCCCGATCTCGACGTCGCGATCGAGCAGGAGCTCACCGCGATCAAGAATCGCACCGCGCGCGAGCTCGAGAGCAAGGACATCACGGGCGTGCAGTTCGTGGTCGAGCCCCTGCAGCTGCTCGTGAAGCCCGCGACCGCGAGCGACCGCGACGCCGCGCGCGATTGGCTCGACGAGGACGACCGTGTCGAGATCGCCGGCGCCGGCGACTACGACCTGCGCGTCACGCTCACGAGCGACTGGATCCAGGAAGTGCGCGAGCGCGCGATGCTGCAGGCGCTCGAGGTGTTACGGCGCCGCATCGACGACCCGGCCACCGGCATTCCGGAGTCCGTCGTCACGCGCCAGGGCGACGACCGCATCCTCGTGCAGATCCCGGGCATGTCGCGCGTGCCCGACATCTTCCGGCAGACCGGCCACCTCGAGTTCAAGATCGTGCAGGACTTCGCGCAGTCGGAAGATCTGCTGCGCAAGCGCCATCCAGAGGGCCTCCCGGCAGGCACGCTGATCTCCACCGAGCGCGAGAAGGGCAGCGACAACGTGATCGGCGCCTATCTGCTTCCGCAAGCGGCGGACATGCGCGGCGATCAGCTCGAGACCGCGAGCGTCTACTTCGACTCGACGCGCAACGAGTGGACGGTGAGCTTCACCTGGGGCGGCGACGCCGGCCGCGAGTTCGGCGCGCTCACCGAGCGCCACATCGGCGAGCCCCTCGCGATCGTGATCGACGGCAACGTCGTCAGCGCGCCGACGATTCAGTCGAGGATCAGCAGGGAAGGCCAGATCACCGGCAACTTCTCGGCGGAGCAGGCGAGCGACCTCGCGGTGGTGCTGCGCAGCGGCGCGCTGCCGATCCCGACGCGCATCGAGGAGGAGCGCACGATCGGTCCGGCGCTCGGCGCCGATTCGATCCGCAGCGGCGTGAACGCCTCGTTGTTAGGGCTCGCGCTGGGCGTGGGGTTCCTCGCCGTCTACTACCGGCTCGCCGGCCTTTATGCGTGCGCCGCGCTCGCGATCAACATGGTGCTCATCGTCGCGCTGATGACGCTGTTCACCGGCACGCTCACGCTGCCTGGGCTCGCCGGCCTCGTGCTCACGGTCGCGACCGCGGTCGACGGCAACGTGATCGTGTTCGAGCGCATCCGCGAGGAGCTGCGCTCCGGTCGAACGCCGCGCAGCGCGATCCTGCAGGGCTTCGACAAGGCGCTCTGGACGATCCTCGACGCGAACATCACGAACATGATCGCGGGCGTGATCCTCTATTCGTTCGGCACGGGCCCGATCAAGGGCTTCGCGGTCACGCTGCTGGTCGGAACTCTGACGAGCGTGTTCTCGGTGCTGGTCGTGACCCGCACGCTGTTCGACTGGAAGCCCGGCAACCGACCGGTCGCCGAGCTCTCGATCTGAGCCTGCCTGGCTGAGGAGCCGTCTTGTCCTTCGAGATCATCAAGCCCGGCACCAAGATCGACTTCCTCGGGCAGTGGCGCATCTGGGTCGGGCTGTCCATCGCGCTGATCGTAGGAGGCCTCGTCTGCGCGATCCCCGCCGTGCGCGGCGTGCACTTCGGCGTCGACTTCGCAGGCGGCGCCGAGATGCATGTGAAGTTCGCGAGCGGGGTCTCGGCGAGCGACGGGGCGATCCGCAGCGCTCTCGCGCCGCTCGGGCTCGAGAGCCTCGAGGCCATTCAGTTTGGCAGCGAGAGCGATTACCTGGTGCGCTTCCAGGGCGAACGCGTGATTGCCGGCGCGGACAGCCGCGCGAGCGCGCTGAACGAGCGGACCGACCGCGTGCTCGCGGTGCAGGGCGCGCTCGAACGCGCGATCGGGTCGCTGAGCGTCGAGCGCGTGGAGTTCGTCGGCCCGAAGGTCGGCAAGGAGCTGCGCAATCGCGGCCTCCAGGCGATGGGGCTCGCGTTCCTACTGATCCTCGCGTACGTCGCGTTCCGCTTCTCCGCGAGCTTCGCGCCCGGCGCGGTGATCGCGCTCGTGCACGACGTGCTCGTCACGTCGAGCATCTGGGTGATCCTCGGCCTCGAGTTCGACCTCAACGTGCTCGCCGCGCTGCTCGCAATCATCGGCTACAGCATCAACGACACGATCATCATCTACGACCGCGCACGCGAGAACATGGAGCTGCACACCGGCGCCGAGATCAAGGCGCTGCTGAACCAGTCGGTGAACCAGACGCTCTCGCGCACCGCGCTGACCGCGCTGATCTCGCTCGGCGCGGTGCTCTCGCTGTTGATCGCCGGCGGCCCCGCGATCCGCGGCTTCGCGGGCGCGATGACGATCGGCACCGTGGTCGGGACCTACTCGACGATCTTCATCGCCGCGCCGATGGTGATGTGGCTCGAGACCCGGCGCCGCAAGCGCGCGAAGCTGGTGCCGAAGGCTCCCGCGAAGGCGGGCGCGAAGAAACGCTGACCTCGGCGCGCTGCACCGGCGCGGCGGCGGGCGCCGGCTCCGCGGGGGCTCGCCTCCGCTCGGCCGCGCGGTCGCTCTATGACCGAGGCTTGCGCCGATCGAGGATTCGGGCGCGCTGCATCCGAGCGTGAGCGCGACCGCGCCTGGGCGCTCGCTCCGTGACCCCCGCTGCGCCGCCGCCCGCCGCCGCGCCTCTCCTCGGTGTCGGCGTCGGTGGTGTTAGGAACGAAGAGTGCGCCCCCGGCCGCATCGAGCGGCCGGCGTCGCAACGCTGCGCGCGTCACTCACTTGCTGCTGTCAGGTGGCGCTCGACCGGCGCGATTAGGTCTCTCGCGCCGATCCCCCCTCCGCGACGACGCGAAGCGTGCGGAGCGGTCGGCTCAATGCCGACCGCGACGCAGCTGTCCCTAATTTGGACCTCACCCCATGGCACGAGCGTTCGCGGCGGGGCCGGGGGCGGCGGAGGCGAAGTCGAGCGCAGCGGAGCCCCCGGGAGAATGTCCCGCGGTCCACTCGGTGGAACGCGCCTCAACGAATGCCCCTAATGATCCAAGGGGCGAAGCGAGCCATGAGCCTCCGCTGCCCCCGGCCCCGCCGCGAACGCGGAGCCCGCAACGAGCACTGCGAACCGACGCCCCCGCGACATCCGCCGCGCGACGCGTCGAGGCGCGCCTAGGCCCCGCTGGCCGCCGCGAGCGACACCTTGGCCGGCGCCGGCGACTTGCTCATCTCGATCGAGCCGTTGAGCACCGCGCCCTCATGGACGATCAGGCGCGGCGCCTTCACGTCGCCGTGGATCACGCCGGTCGCCTGCACCTCGAGACGCTCGGCCGCGATGATGTTCCCGTGCACCTGCCCGATCACGACCACCGACTTGGCGTGGATCTCGGCGCGCACGCGCCCCTCGGCGCCGACCGTGAACTGGTTGTTGGGGAGGTCCACGCGCCCCTCCACCGTGCCCTCGACTTGGATGTCCTCTTCGCCCGTGAGATCGCCCTTGATCGTGATCGACTTGCCGATGTTGGCCATGGCTTCCCTTTGCATGCGCGCGGGCTCGGGTCGATAGAACGACTCGCTCGCGGGCGCGGTTGAGATTCCTCTGGGCGCGCTCGCAGGGCGAGCGCCCACCGGCGTCGCCGGTGCTTCTCCATCGCGAGGGGACTTTCCAAACAAGCTCACGGAACTCTCCGATCAGCGAGGGAAAGGCACGTTACCAGCGCGATTGTGATCCGCGATGCGTTCGTGTGCGGTGCGCGTCGTCACCGAAACGCTCTTCCGCG
>DASTOI010000848.1:0-2377 GCA_035762585.1 Myxococcota bacterium | reverse complement strand
ACCTGCTCGAGGAACGGCGCGCCCCGGTCTACGTCGTGAACTTCACGCAGCGCGAGGCGGTCGAGGTGGCGTCGGCGCTGACCAGTGCGCGCATCGCGAGCCGCGAGCAGCGCCAGCGCATCGCGGAGCTCACCGCCGAGACGCGTTTCGACACGCCGTTCGGGCGCGAGATGAAGCGGATCGTGTCGCACGGGATCGGGCTGCATCACGCGGGGCTGTTGCCGAAGTACCGGTTGCTCGTGGAGCAGCTCGCGCAGCAGGGCTTGTTACGGGTGATCTCCGGAACCGACACGCTCGGCGTCGGCGTGAACATCCCGATCCGCACCGTGCTGTTCACGAAGCTCAGCAAGTTCGACGGCGAGCGCGTGCGCATGCTCTCGGCGCGCGATTTCAAGCAGATCGCCGGGCGCGCGGGCCGGCGCGGCTTCGACGTGCGCGGCAGCGTGATCTGTCAGGCGCCCGAGCACCTGATCCTCGCGAAGCGCGCGCAGCAGAAGGGGCGGCGCGACCGGACGCCGCCCTACAAGCGCAAGCCGCCGCCCGGCTTCGTCGGCTGGTCGAAGGACACGTTCGAGCAGCTCGTGAAGCGCCAGCCCGAGGAGCTGGTGCCGAGCTTCCGCGTCTCGCACGGGATGATGGTCGCGGTGCTGCAGCGCGCGCGATCCGAGACGGGGCGCCGCGGCGGCTACGGCGCGCTCGCGGCGCTGATCGGGCGCTCGCACGCGTCGCCGGCGCGCAAGCGCGGGCTCGTGCGCGATGCCGCGGTGCTGTTCCGCGCGCTGCGCCGCGCCGGCATCGTGCACGTCGCGAATCACGAGGCGCGCGTCGATCCCGATCTGCAGGCGGACTTCTCGCTCCACCAGACGCTCTCGCTCTACCTCGTCGACGCGATCTCCGCGCTCGACCGCGAGGCGCCGGACTACGCGCTGCAGGTGATCGGCGTCGCCGAGGCGGTGATCGAGAACCCGAACGCGATCCTGCAGCAGCAGCTGAAGACGCTGAAGGGCGAGCTGATGGAGCAGCTGAAGGCCGATCGCGTCCCGTTCGAGGAGCGCATCGCGCGGCTCGACGAGGTGGCGCTGCCGGCGCCCGAGGCGGACTTCATCTACGCGACGTTCCGCGTGTTCGCGGAGCACCATCCGTGGGTCGCGGAAGAGGGCGTCCATCCGAAATCGATCGCGCGCGAGATGGTGGAGCACTACGCGAGCTTCGAGGGCGTCGTGCGCCGCTACGGCCTGCAGCGCAGCGAGGGCTTGTTGCTGCGATACCTGTCGCAGGTGCACGCGGCGCTCGAGCAGTCCGTGCCCGATTCCGCGAAGACCGAGGCGCTCGAGGACGCGATCGCGTACCTGCGCGAGCTCGTTCGGCGCACGGACTCGAGCCTGCTCGCGGCGTGGGAGAGCCTGGCGGCGCCGCCCGTCGCATCGCCGGAGCCAGGCCGCGCGGCGCGGGCGGCGGCGCTTGCGCCGGCGGCGCGAACGAAGCCGCCGCGCGATCTCGCGCACGAGCCGAAGGCGCTGCGTGCGCGCGTCACGGCCGAGCTGCGCGAGTTCGCGCGCGCTCTCGCGGAAGGCGACTTCGAGGCGGCCGCGCGGGGCGTGAAGCAGCACGAGGACGATCCGTGGGACGCGGCTCGTCTCGCGACCGAGACGGCGGCTTACGCCGAGGCGTACGGCGAGCTGCGCTTCGATCCTGCGCTGCAGCGCGGCCACCACACGAACCTCACTCCCGTTGCCCCGCGCGTGTTCCGGGCGCAGCTCTCGCTGCTCGGGATCGACGGCGAGGAGCAGGGCTTCATCGAGGGCGAGGTCGACCTGCGCGCCTCGCCGGCGCCGGACGGCCCGCTCGTGCGCCTGCTCTCGATCCAGCCCTGACCGATTTCCGGTTCTCTTGTCCGCCGGCCCGTCTTGCCGATGCAACGCGCGTGCGGAACGAGCGCAGCCAGATCCTCCTGTTCGGATTCGGCAAGGCCCACGACGAGCTCGCCGGCCGGATCGTGGTGCTCGGCTACCGCGCGATCCGCGCGAGCGACGTCGACGTCGCGGTCGAGCTGATGCAGCGCCAGCTACAGGCGATCCGCGTGCTGATGTTCCCGAGCGACGCGCCGTTCGCGAATCGCGCGCGGGATCTGCGCCGAATGACCGAGGCGAGCGGGGCGCTCGGTATCCGGATGATCGTCTCGGGACCGCAGCCGAACGCGGACGAGCTCGCCGCGCTCCGGCGCGACGGCGTGCGCTTCTGCCTGTGGCGCGGCTTCCACGACGCGGAGCTGCGCTTCGTGCTGAACGCTGCGCTCTACGACGAGACGCGCGGCCAGCTGCGCCCGAGCGCGCGCGTGCCGGCGAGCCTGATGGTGCGCGTGAAGTCGGGCGCCGGA
>DASTOI010000847.1:0-2164 GCA_035762585.1 Myxococcota bacterium | reverse complement strand
CTCGCTGCGCGCGCCGAAGCGGCGCTGTGTACTCAGCGGCGGCTCCTCTTGCGGGCGTCCTTCTCCGCTTTGCGCTTCTTCTTCGCCGCGGCCTTGTCCATCGCCTTGGTCTGGCGGCGCATCTGGCGATTGCCCATCGCGCCCATCATCGACATCGGGTCGAAGCCGGCCGGAAGGCCGGCGGGCCCGGCGCCGGCGAGCTTGCCGAGCCCGGGGATGCGGGAGAGCAGGCCGCCGCCCATCGCGCCGCCGAGCATTCCCATCATTTCGCGCATCTGGCGGAAGCGCTTCACGAGCTCGCCGACCTCGTGCTTCGCGCGGCCGCTGCCTTTCGCGATGCGGCGCGCGCGGCTCTCGTCGATCAGCTCCGGCCTCGCGCGTTCCTCGCGGGTCATCGATTGGATCAGCGCCTGCACGCGCCCGAGCTCGCGGTCGTCCACCTGGTCCGCGAGCTCGCCGAACATCGGCAGCTTGCCCATCACGTCCTTCAGCGGGCCGAGCTTCTGGATCGTGCGCAGCTGGGAGAGCAGGTCGTCCATGCCGAACTGGCCCTTCAGCATGCGCGCCGCGTCGGCCTCGGCCTGCTTCGCGTCGACGACCTCCTCGAAGTCCTTCACAAGCCCGACTACGTCGCCCATTCCGAGGATGCGCGAGGCGAGGCCCTCGGGACGGAACTCCTCGAGTCGGTCGGGCGTCTCGCCGGTGCCCAAGAACTTGATCGGGACGCCGGTCTTCGCCTTCACCGCGAGCGCGGCGCCGCCGCGCGCATCGCCGTCGAGCTTGGTCAGCACGAGGCCGTCGAGCGCGAGGCGCTCCGCGAACGCGCCGGCGACGTTGACCGCGTCGCGGCCCATCAGCGCGTCGCAGACGAGCAGCCGATTCGCGGGGGCGACCGCGGCGTCGATCGCCTGCAGCTCCTGCATCAGCTCGTCGTCGATCGCGAGGCGGCCGGCGGTATCGAACACGATCGCGTCGCGCCCTTCTTGCTTCGCGCGCTCGCGCGCCGCGCGGCAGATCGCGACCGCGTCGGTGTTGCCGTCCTCGCGGTGCACCGGGACGCCGATCGCCGCGCCGAGCTGCGCGAGCTGCTCCATCGCGGCGGGGCGGTAGACGTCGGCGGCGACCAGCAACGGCTTCTTGCCTTGCTTCGCGAGATGGCGCGCGAGCTTCGCGGCGACCGTCGTCTTGCCGACGCCCTGAAGCCCGAGCAGCAGGATCGAGACGGCGCCGGTCGAATCCTTCGCGAGCGAGACGTCGACCGGCCCCATCAGCGCGACCAGCTCTTCCTGGCACGCCGCGATGAAGTGTTGGCCCGGCGTGACGTTCAGCACGCGGCCGTCGGCGGTCTTCACGCGCGTCTCGACTCTCTCGCCGAGGCAGCGCTGCTTCACGCGCGCGAGAAAGTCCTTCGCCACCGCGAAATCGACGTCGGCCTCGAGCAGCGAGGCGCGCACCGCGAGCAGCGCCTCCTCGACGTTGCTCTCGGAGAGCTCCCGGACGCCGGCCAGCCGCTCGCGCGCGCTCTTGAAGCCCTGGGTCAGCGTCTCGAGCATGCGCTCCTCAGCTCTCCGCGAAAACGGTGGCCCAAGATAAGGGGCCATTCTTGCGCGTCGACGGCTTGCGCTGGTTATCGTGCCGCGCGCTCGAGCTCAGCCGAGCGCAGCGAACGCGACGAGTGGGGACCCAGCTCATGCCGACATTGGTCGAAGCGCAGATCACCGGGAACGTCTGGAAGATCGAGAAGAAGGTCGGCGACCAGCTCGCGCCCGAGGATGTGATCCTGATCCTCGAATCGATGAAGATGGAGATCCCCGTCGAGTCCCCGTGCAGCGGGCGTCTGGTCGAGCTCCGCGTGAGCGAGGGACAGAACGTGGAAGAGGGCGCGGTCCTCGCCGTGATCGAGTAGGAGGTCGCCCTGACACGAGTTCGGGTGCGCACGCTCGCGGCGCGCGATCGCGAGCAAGTGATCGCGCGCCTGGAGCGCGCAGCGCGCCTGAATCTCTATCTGCTCGACATGGCGCTGCGGCTCGGCGAGCCGAGCGGAGCGCGCGCGCGCGGCGAGCTGCTCGGCGCGTGGCGCGGCGAAGAGTTGGTCGGCGTCGCGAGCGTGCAGCCGTCGCTCGTGCTCGACGCGACCGCCGAGCCGGAGGCGCTCGCCGCGTTC
>DASTOI010000846.1:0-6217 GCA_035762585.1 Myxococcota bacterium | reverse complement strand
ACCATTTACCGGCTAATTCCCTTCAGGAGCGGATCAGCAGCACGCCGGCGAACACCACCGCGACCGCGAGCCAGCGCCACGCGCCGACGCGCTCGCGCAGCAGCAGCGCGCCGATCGCGACCGCGAACAGCATGCTCGTCTCGCGCAGCGAGACCACGAGCGCGACCGGCGCTTGCGTCACGGACCACACGAGCAGCAGATACGACGCGGTCGAGATCACGGGGCCGAACAGCGCGAGCTGCCAGTTCTCGCGGAGAGCGCGCGCGACATCGATGCGGCGCGCCTGATGCGCCGCGATCGCGACCGCGTTGCCGATCGCGATCAGCGGGGCGTACGACAGCGGGTCGTTCGCCGCGCGCGCGCCGAGCGTGTCGGTCAGCGCGCCGGTCGCGGTCAGCAGCGCGGCGAGCGCCGCGAACGCGAGTCCGCGCAGCGTCACCGTGCGCGAGCGCTGGACGGCCTCCCAGCCGAGCAGCGCGATGCCGGCGGAGACCGCGACGACGCCGAGCGTGCCGCGGAGCGAGAGCTGCTCGCCGTACACGAACAGCGACGCGACCGCGATCACGACGGGGTTCAGCCCGCGCACGACCGGATACGCGACCGCGAAGTCGCCCTCGCGATAGGCAGAGCCCAGCAGCGCGAACGCGGGCACGCTGAGCAGGATCGTGATCGCGATCCAGTGCCAGGCTGCATGCTCCGGGAGGCCGACGGCGCATAACAAGATCACGTTGGGCCAGGCTGCGCCGACGCCGAGCGCGATCAGCGCGCCATACGGGTCGGGCCGCGCCTTCACCCACGCGTTCCACGTCGCGTGAAGGAGCGCGCTCGCGAGCATCGCGCCGAACACGGTCGTGCTCAGCGCGCTCGCGCTCAGGCGTTCCCCTCGGCGCAGAGCTCCGCGAGCTCGTCTCGCCGCCGCGCGTAGTCCGCGACGAGCGCGAGCTGCGCGCGCGCGCGGTCGAGGTTGTGGTGCTCGCGGTGGACGCGGAAATACGTGTCGCCGCGCAGGTAGTCGGCGAGGAAGCGGATGCCGATCACGTACGCCATCAGCTGCGCGCCGAACACGAGCTCGCGGCGCTCGCTCTCGGCGAGGCTCGCGCCGGCGCCGCGCACGAAGCCCTGCGCGAGCGCGGCGAACAGCTCCGCGTCGACGCGCACACGGGTTAGGTCGCGCTCGTCCTCGGCGGCGCGCGTGGCGGCGGTCCGCGCGAGATCGCCGAAGTCGGTGAGCGCGCCGCCGGGCATCACGGTGTCGAGGTCGATCACGCACAGGCCTTCGCCGGTGACGTCGTCGATCAGCACGTTGTTGAGCTTCGTGTCGTTGTGGGCCGCGCGTTCATGCACGGCGCCGCCGCGCTTCAGCGTCTCGAAGCGTGTGACGAGCGGCTGCTGCGCGAGAGCCATCTCGACCTCGGCGCGGCAGCTCGCGAGCCGCCCGGCGGCGTCCTCGCGCGCGGCGGCCTCGAGCTGCTCGAAGCGCAGACGCGCGTCGTGGAAGCGCGGGATCGTCTCGTGCAGCCGCGGCGGCGGCAAGTCGGCGAGCTGCGCGAGGAAGCGGCCGAACGCGAACGCGGCGGCGCCCGCATCGGCGGAGCTGCGCGGCGTGTCGAGGCTGCGCGCGCCCTCGATCACCGGCACCGTGCGCCAGACGTCTCCGCGCGAGTCCTCGTAACAATTCGCGCCGCTGCGCGCGGGCACGAGCCGGAGCACGCGCCGCTCGAGATCGCGCGCCCCTTCGCGCTCGAGCGCGCGGCGCTGGTGCGCGATCACGCGCGCGAAGTTCTCCATCACGCGCAGCGGCTCACGGAACACCGCGCGATTGATGCGCTGCTGCACGTAGCGCGCGACACCGCTCGGTGTCTCGAGCTCCGCGATCACGGTCGTGTTGATGTGCCCGCCGCCGAACGGCGTCGAGCGCAGCCAGCGCCCGGGCAGCTCGAACGCGCTAGCCACTTCGCGCAACAGCTCGTCCTCTCCGGCGCTACTCATGCCCGCGACTTGGCGAAACGGGGTCAGACCCCGATTCGCCAAGTCTCCGAGGCGCCATGTCGAAGCTCCCGCTGCTCCTCGTGCCGCGCATCGCGCACACCTTCCCGATCGACGCGAACCTGAACAAGGCCCCGTGGACGCGCCTCGCGCCGATCCCGCTCGCCGCCTCTCACGGCCGCGACCCCGAGAACCGCGCGCGCAGCGTGCAGCCGACCGCGCTGCGCATCTGCCACGACGGCGAGCGCCTCTACGTCGCTTTCGACTGCGAAGACCGCGACGCGTGGGGAACGCTCGGCGGCCGCAACCAACCCATTTACGAAGAGGAAGTCGTCGAAGCGTTCCTCGCGCCGAGCGCCGACCCGCGCCGCTACTTCGAGCTCGAGTCGAGCCCGCGCGGCGCGTACTTCGAGGCGATCATCGACAACCCCGACGGCGCGCGGCGAACGATGCGCACCAATCTCGATTGGGTGTGCGAGGGGTGGGAGCGCGCGGTGCGCGTGCACGGTGTCGAAGCCGGGCGCAGCGGTGAAGGCTGGTCGGTCGAATGGGCGATTCCGTTCGCGTCACTCGGGGTCGCGCCGCCGAAACCGGGCGAGCGCTGGCGCGCGAACGTCCTCCGCATCGACCGCCCGCGCGGCGCGCGAGGGCAGGGCGGCGAGTTCAGCGCATGGTCGCCGACGTTTGCCGAGCCGGCGGATTTTCACGTGCCAGATCGGTTCGGGGCGCTGGAGCTCGAGTAGCGCTGTTGGTCTCGCCATCGAAGGACCGCGAGCTCACGCACCGGTGACATATTGATGCTCCACGAATATGCTCCGGCGTCATGCGGACGACGATTCGACTCGACGACGATCTGCTCGCTCGCGCGAAGGCCCTCGCAGCCCGGACCGGACGCTCCCTCACGGCCGTGATCGAGGACTCGCTACGGGCTGCGCTGGCCCAAGGTCGATCACAACGCACGCGCGAGCGAATCGAGCTCCCCACCTCCGGCCGCGGGGGTCTGCGTGCCGGCGTCGACCTCGACGACACCCAGTCGCTTCTCGAGGCGATGGACGCACCCGATGCTGCTCCCTGACGTCAACGTCCTCGTCTACGCACATCGGCGCGACACTCCGGATCACGCCGGCTACCGCGCATGGCTCGAGGCCGTCGTCAATGGTCCTGAATCGTTCGGGCTCTCCGACCAAGTCCTGAGCAGCTGCGTCAGCATCCTCACTCACCCACGCATCTTCGCCCGGCCGACTTCGCTGCCCGATGCCCTCGCCTTCGCGGACGCGGTGCGCTCAGCACCCAATCGTGTACGCGTCGAGCCAGGCGAGCGGCACTGGGGGATCTTTCGCGATCTTTGCCGCGAAGCGAACGCTCGCGGCAACCTCGTGCCGGATGCCTGGCTCGCCGCGCTCGCGATCGAATCCGGCAGCGAGTGGATCACCACGGATCGCGACTACGCGCGTTTCCCGGGGCTTCGCTGGCGCCATCCGCTTCGCAGGAGTTGAAGCCCACCGCCCTCACTCCCGCTGCAGCTTCGGCATCACCTCGTTCGCGAACAGCCGCAGATTTCTCTCGGCCTCCGCGTACGGCATTCCCGCGTAGCTGAACACGCAGGTGAAGTGCTCGCTGTTCATGCGGTCGGCGGTCTTGCGGATGCGGTCGAGGCACATCGCGGGCGTGCCCCACACTTGTAGGTCGAGGTAGGCCTCGGTCGCCTGGCCGGCGGATTTGCGCTGCGCCTCGGACATCGCGGCGTAGAACTCGTAGCCCTTGGTCTTCGCGAAGTGCTCGCCGCCGAACTCGTAGTGGCGGCGCGCGGTTTCCCAATAACCGCCGATCCAGCGCACGGCGTTCTCGCGCGCGCGCTTCTCGTCGGGGTCGCAGAAGACCCAGCCGGCGATGATCGGCTTCGGCGCGTCGCTGCCGTTCGTCTCGCGGTAGATGCGGCGGTACATCGCGAGCTCGGCGTCGATCATGTCCCACGGTTTCTGCGGGATCACGAGGATGCCGATGCCGAGCTTGGCCATGATCTCGGCGGATTCGGGCGAGACGGCCGCCGCGTAGGTGCGGCCCTTGAACGTGCGCTCGGGCCGCGGGCGGATCGCCTTCTTCGGCTGCTGGTAGAACTTGCCGGCGAACTCGCAGGAGCCGGACTCGAGGCTGCCTAACACCATCTGCGCGGCCTCGACGAAGCGCTCGCGCGATTCGCCCATGTCGAGGCGGAAGCCCTCGAACTCGACGCGGCCGGCGCCGCGGCCGATGCCGAGGATGAAGCGGCCGCCCGACATGTGATCGATCATCGAGATCTGCTCGGCCGCGCGGATCGGATCGTGCCAGGGCAGCACGACCACCATCGAGCCGAGCTGGACGCGCTGCGTGCGGCCGGCGAAGTAGCTCAGGAACTGCAGCACGTCGGGCACCATCGTGTAGTCCGTGAAGTGGTGCTCGACACTCCACACCGAGTCGAAGCCGAGCGGCTCGGCGAGCGACGCGAGGCGCAGCTCGTTCGCGTAGACGTCGGCGTCGCTGCGCGCGTCGTCCGGGTTCTGGCAGATCGCGGCCATTCCGATGCGCATGGGGCCTCCGGTGCGATGTCGCGCGAGGCTAAGCCAGCGCTTTCATGCGGCGCAAAATGTGCGCCCGCGCTCAGTCGCTCTTCGGCGCGCGTTCGAGGAGTCGCTGCGCTCGCGCGAGCGTCTCGCTCGCCGGCGTCGTCGCGAGCGCGCCGCCGGTGAACGCGACGTCGTCGGTCACCTCGCACGCGGCGAAGCTCGGCGGCGCGGCGGCGCGCAGCGCGTCATCGGAGTCGAACTCGCGCTCCGCGAGCACGAGCCCCGCGAGCGCGCCCTCGAATACGTCGACGCCCCAATCGAGCCCGTCATCCAGCACGCGGTGGCGGCGCTTCACGAGCCGCGCGCCCGGAAGCGCCGCGAAGACCGCGTGCTCCGGGGCCGAGAGGTATTGCGTCGTGATCCGCCGCGTCGTCGCTTCTGGCTGCTGGAGCTTCTGCGTCAGCCTGTAGAGCACGGCGCCGCCGGGGTGCTCGCTCGCAATGCGCAGCCGCAGCCGCGTGCCCGTCAAGTAGAGGTCTTCGAAGCGCACGAACTCTTCGCCGAGCCCGGGTAGCTCGGTCGGTGACACCAGAAAGCGTCGCTCGCGCTCGAGCTTCGCGTACTTGAACGGGTCGTGCGTCACGCGTCGGGTGAGCTCTTCGGCGGCCAGCTGCGCCGCTCCGCCTCGGGTGGACTCATTAGACCGACGTCATTGCCGTCCGGATCCGCGACGACCGCGTAGCGCGCGCCCCAGAACGTGTCGTACGGAACCTGTCGTCCAGGATGGCCCGCGGCCGTGAGCTCCGCGTACTTCGCGTCGACTTCCTCGCGCGTCTCGAAGCGGAATCCGATCACGACGCGCGTGCGAGGCCCCGGCCGGCGCCACGCCGCGTTGTAAACGCTCGCGAGCTTCTCGTTGTCGAGATCGAGTGAGAAGCCGCTCGGGAACGCGATGTCCGCGTGCCGGATGTCGAACGATTCGGGCGACTCGGGCACCTCGAGTCCGAGCCGGCGATAGAACGCGGCAGCGGCGTCGAAGTCGCAAACGACCAGATTCAGCTGATCGAGGACGGGCCCGCGCTTCGCCATACCGCTCCACGCCTCGCTCGCTTCGGCAGTCAGTACACCCAGTTCCCGGCCTGATAACGGAACATCTCTTTCACGACCGTGCTCGACGCCGGCTGACACACCTGAGCGCCGGTGCACGTCAGCGCGATCTCGCAGTAGCTGAGCACGCCGACAAAGGGCGCCTGCGCGCTGCCGGTCGCGCGCAGCTCCATCTCGTAGGTGTTACGGAGCGTCGTGCGCGAGGTCGCGGTCGCGCGCGCGGCGGCGACTTCCTTCATCTTCGCCACCCACTTGTGCGAGAACGCCTCGAACGAAGCGATCGTCGCGGCGTCGGCGCCGGCGGTCGGCTTCGCGTCGCGCTGGCAGATCGTCACCTCCGCCGGCGGCGGTGTGACGATCGCCGGCGCCTCCGGCGGCGCGACCACGCGCGGCTGCTCCGGCGGCGGAGCGGGGCTGCCGCAGGCCACGAAGTGCGCGAGCGCGAGGAGCATCAGCGCGCAGGCTCGAGGGGTCAGGCGCATGGGTCCAACCTATCACGGTGCGGCCGCGGATCAGCTCTTCTCCCGCTCGCGATAATCGCCGAACGCCTTGTCGCGCTCGCTGAGCGCCTGCGTGAGGCC
>DASTOI010000845.1:0-4817 GCA_035762585.1 Myxococcota bacterium | reverse complement strand
CCTCGCTGCGCGCTTCGCTTGCTAGGGCGCGGGCTGCTTGAACACGAGCCCGCCCCTCACGACGACCGCGACGTCCTCGAGCAGCGCAATGTTCGCGAGCGGGTCGCCGCGCACCGCGATCAGGTCGCCGAAACTCCCCGCGGTGAGTGCACCCACTGAGAACGCGGGGTGCACGACCTTTCCCCCTTCGGGCCACGTCTTCGGTGCGCGGAGATAGAACGCGGCAACCGACGTCGCGGACTGGATTGCCTGCATCGGCGTCATCCCGAGCGAGACCATCACGCGCAGCTGGCGGGCGTTCAGGCCGTGCGGGTAGACGCCGGCGTCGGTCGCGTAGACGAGCGGTACGCCCGCGGCGAGCGCGCGCCGAAACCCCTCACGCTGGATCTCCGTCGTCTCGAGGTTCTTGCGCAGGAACTCCTCGGGCCAGCCCTGCCGGCGCCCCTCGCTGTCGATGTAGTCGCCGTTGTAGACGTCCATCGCGAGCGCGACATCCAGGTCGCGCGCGAGAGCGATGCCTTCGTCGTCCACGTAGGACGCGTGCTCGATTGTGTCGGCGCCGGCGAGAATCGCGTCCTTGATCGAGTCGCTGCCGTGCGCGTGCGCCGCGACGCGCCGCCCGGCTGCGTGCGCGACCTCGACGACGGCCGCGATCTCGTCGCGCGTCATCTCGCGCGCGCCCGGAACGCCGCCGAAGCCGAGCACCGCGCCGGACGCGATCACCTTCAGCAGATCGGCGCCCGCAGCGAGGTTCGCGCGCGCCTTCCCCGCGAACTCCGCTGCGCCACGGGCGACGCCCGCGTGGAAACGCGCGTTGTCGGCGGGCTCGTCGTAGCCGGGCACATAGAGATCACCGCCGCCGTTGGGAATCGTCAGATACGCGCCGGCGACGTGCACGCGCGGCCCGATCGCGTCGCCGCGCGCGATCGCGTCGCGAAGCGCGCGGTCGGCGCCGTCCACGTACGTGCCGACGTCGCGCACGGTCGTGAAGCCGGCGAGCAGCGTCGCGGCGGCCGCCTGCTTCGAGCGCTCGAGCTGCTCCCCATCGCTGCGCGTGAAGTACACGCGCAGGTCCGCGGTGTCCTCCGGGCTGTCGGTCAGATGCGTGTGCATGTCGATCAGCCCGGGCAGACACGTGAAGCCCGCGAGCTCGAGCCGCGGCAAATCACGCGGCAGCTCCGCCGCGTCGACGACCGCCTCGATCCTCCCGCCCCGAATCACCACGCCTCGATCGCGCACCGCCGCATCCGCAACGCCGTCGATCAAGCTCCCGCACCGCACCGCGAGCGATCCCGAGTCGGGCGCGAGGGCCGTCTGCGCGACAGCCGGAAACTGCTCGCGAGCCGCCTGCTGCGCGCCGATGCAACTCAGCGCGAAGCCGATCCCGATCAGCGCGATGAACAGCCGACCTCGATGCATGAACGACCTCAATATTTCTCCCGCGCTTCTGCTCCGGCGACGCAAATCTCGGTGGCGCTCAGCGCGGGCAAGTCGAATCGGGCCGGACGTGCTAAATGCCGCCGCCTATGCCTACCGCCATCTCGCTCGCGAACGGAAAGCTGAACGTTCCCGCCGACCCGATCATCCCCTTCATCGAGGGAGACGGCACCGGCCCCGACATCTGGCGCGCCTCGGTGCGCGTGTTCGATGCGGCGGTCGCGAAGGCGTACAAGGGCCAGCGCAAGATCCACTGGCAGGAAGTGCTCGCCGGCGAGAAGGCATTCACTCAGACGGGGAACTGGCTGCCCGACGCGACGACCGACGCGTTTCGCAAGTACCTCGTCGGCATCAAGGGCCCGCTCACGACGCCGATCGGTGGCGGCATCCGCAGTCTGAACGTCGCGCTGCGCCAGATCCTCGACCTCTACGTCTGTCTCCGGCCGGTGCGGTACTTCTCAGGCGTGCCGTCTCCGGTGAAGCGCCCCGAAGCGGTCGACATGGTGATCTTCCGCGAGAACACCGAGGACATCTACGCGGGTGTCGAGTGGCAGGCGGGCACGGCGGAAGCGAAGAAGCTGATCGATTTCCTCCAGAAAGAGATGGGCGTCAAGAAGATCCGCTTCCCGGAGACGTCGGGGATCGGCATCAAGCCCGTCTCGTCCGAGGGCACCGAGCGGCTCGTGCGCGCGGCGATCACGTACGCGCTCGCGCAGGGGCGCCGCAGCGTCACGCTCGTGCACAAGGGCAACATCATGAAGTTCACGGAGGGCGCGTTCCGCGATTGGGGCTACGCGCTCGCGACGCGCGAGTTCCGCGCGAAGTGCGTGACGGAGCGCGAGAGCTGGATCCTCGGCAACAAGGAAGCGAAGCCGGGGCTCTCCGCGGAGGAGAACGCGAAGCTCGTCGACCCCGGCTACGACATGATGACGCCCGATCAGAAGGGCAAGGTGCGCGCCGAGGTCGAGGCGGCGCTTGCGCTCTGGCCGACGCACGGCGACGGCAAGTGGAAGAAGCTGCTGATGATTCGCGACTCGATCGCCGACATCACGCTGCAGCAGGTGCTGACGCGGCCGAAGGAGTTCGACGTGATCGCGACGCCGAACCTGAACGGCGACTACCTCTCGGACGCGCTCGCGGCGCAGGTCGGCGGGATCGGCATCGCGCCGGGCGGCAACATCAACTACACGAGCGGCCACGCGATCTTCGAGGCGACGCACGGCACCGCGCCGAAGTACGCGAACCTCGATCAGGTGAATCCGGGCTCGGTCGTGCTCTCGGGCGAGATGATGTTCCGGTTCCTCGGCTGGAACGAGGCGGCGGACGCGATCATCCGCGGCATGGACGGCGCGATCGGCGCCAAGACCGTGACCTACGACTTCCACCGCTTGATGGACGGCGCGAAGCTCCTCAAGTGCTCGGAGTTCGCGGACGCGGTGATCAGCCACATGTGAGGCGCGCCCGCGGGCCGCGGGCGCGATGCTCGAACCCCCAATCGGCGCGGCGCTGGTTCGCGCTCTCGACTCGAGGAGATGTTAGGTATGGCACGTCCGAAGATCGCTCTGATCGGCGGCGGCAACATCGGCGGCGTGCTCGCGGAGCAGATCGCGTATCGCGAGCTCGGCGACGTCGTGATCTTCGACGTGGTCGACGGCTTGCCGCAGGGCAAGGCGCTCGACATGGCGGAGGGCGCTCCGCTGATGGACGCCGACGCGAAGCTCACCGGCGCGAACTCGTACGAGGCGATTCGCGGCGCCGACCTCGTGATCATCACCGCGGGGCTCGCGCGCAAGCCCGGAATGTCGCGCGACGATCTGCTCAACACGAACCTGAAGATCATGCGGCAGGTCGCCGAGGGCGTGCGCGACAACGCGCCGAAGGCGACGGTGATCGTCGTCAGCAACCCGCTCGACGCGATGGTCTACGCGTTCAAGGAGGTCTCGGGCTTCCCGAAGAATCGCGTCGTCGGCATGGCCGGCGTGCTCGACAGCGCGCGCTTCCGCGCGTTCGTCGCGTGGGAGCTCGGCGTGTCGGTGCAGGACGTCACCGCGCTCGTGCTGGGCGGCCACGGCGACACGATGGTGCCGCTGACGCGCTACTGCACCGTCGCGGGCATCCCGGTCACGAAGCTGATCGCGGCCGACAAGCTGAACGCGATCGTCGAGCGCACGAAGAACGCCGGCGGTGAGGTCGTCGCGCTGCTGAAGACGGGCTCGGCGTTCGTCTCGCCGGCGCTGTCGGCGATCGAGATGGCGGAGTCGATCCTACGCGACAAGAAGCGCGTGCTCGCGTGCGCGTGCCTGCTCGAGGGCGAGTACGGCGTGAAGGGCCTCTACGTCGGCGTGCCCTGCGTGCTCGGCGCCGGCGGCGTCGAGCGCGTGCTCGAGGTCGAAATGAACGCCGACGAGCGCAAGGCGTTCGACGCGAGCGTCGAGCACGTCAAGAAGCTCGTCGCCGAGATCAAGCTGTAAGTCACCAGAACGGGGACGTTCATACGAGGCGGTGACTTACGTGCCAGCCCTGAGCCGCGAGCCCGCGAAGTCTGTCCCCTAAGTCACCAGTAAGTATGAACGTCCCCGTTCTGGTGACTTGCGCGGCCGGTGGGGCGAGGAGAAGCGCGGATGAACGTGCATGAGTATCAGGCGAAGGCGCTGTTTCGGAGCTACGGCGTCGCGGTGCCGGCGGGGCAGCTGGCGAAGTCGCCGGCGGAGGCGGAGGACGCGGCGAAGCAGATCGGCACGCCCGTCGTGGTCGTGAAGGCGCAGATCCACGCCGGGGGGCGCGGCAAGGGCGGCGGCGTGAAGCTCGCGAAGTCGCCCAGCGAGGCGAAGCAGCACGCGAGCCAGATCCTCGGCATGACGCTCGTCACGCACCAGACCGGCCCGCAGGGCAAGCTCGTGCGCAGCGTCTACATCGAGGCCGGCAGCGAGATCGCGCGCGAGCTCTACCTGGCGCTGACGCTCGACCGCGCGACCGAGAGCTTCGCGGTGATCGCGTCGACCGAAGGCGGCATGAACATCGAGGAGGTCGCCGAGAAGACGCCCGAGAAGATCCACACCGAATTCATCGACCCGGTCGTCGGCCTCCAGCCTTATCAGGTGCGCAAGATCGCGCGCGCGCTCGCGCTCGATGCGCCGCAGACGAAGAAGCTCGAGGACTTCCTGACCGCGCTCTATCGGCTCTACATCGAAAAGGACTGCTCGCTGGTCGAGATCAACCCGCTCGTCGTCACCCAGCAGGGCGAGCTGTTCGCGCTCGACGGCAAGCTGAACTTCGACGACAACGCGCTCTACCGGCACGCCGACGTGCGCGAGCTGCGCGACCCGGACGAGGAGGATCCCCGCGAGCGCGCCGCCAAGGAGATCGATCTCGCCTACGTC
>DASTOI010000844.1:0-4183 GCA_035762585.1 Myxococcota bacterium | reverse complement strand
CCGTGTCTTGGTCCGCGGTGCGCACGACGAGGTTGAAGCGCACCGCGCGCAAGAAGCAGTTGTCCTTCGCGCTCGAGTCGTATGCGTTGAAACCCTGGACTCCGGGCGCCGGGCAATCGCCGCCGCTCCATTCATTCGCGTCACACGTTCCGTTCGGAATCACGCCGACGTCATCGTGGAAGTAGGCGACCTGCAAGTCCTCGACGTCGTCCGCGAGCAGCAGACCGTCGCGGATCAGCTGCGGGGCACGGCCAGCTGCGGCGGGCCGGATGAAGTAGATGTGCGCGGGAACCGCGAGCGGCCGCGCGCCGAGCGTGTTGATTGGCGTCTCGCTGCCCGCTGGCACGAGATCCTGACCGTTGAAGTTGATCTGCCAGCTGACGCGCACCTGGTTTCCGGCGACGTCGGTGATCAACCCGCACTGCGCGCCTCGCGCGGGATCGGGGTGAGTGATGATCAGGCCGCCGGCTTGCCCGCTTCCCGGCGAAAAGTAGAAGTCCGAGTCGAGCGACCCATTCGCCGGGTTGCTGTTGTCGTACGACGGGGCGCCGTCCAGCGTCGTGTCCGCCAGAGTCAGCGTATCGGTTCCGGATCCCGTGTAGCCGAGGGTGACCTCGATGCCGAGATCCGCATTGCTTTCGACAGTCGGGTTCTGGACCGCACCGGGGTCCGTCACGCACAGGACATCCGTCGCGAAGCCACCTGCGGGCGTCGCGTTGTCAACGCCGGCGATCACTGCGCCGGCGGCGACTAACATCCCGGTCGCGAGCACGTCGCGTTCCAGCAAGTCGCCGATGGCTCGTTCTGCCTGCTGTGCCTCAGCGACGTCGTCCACCACCTCGTAGCCACGCGACTGCTGGAGCAGCGCGGAAGTCATGTAGACCGTGATGAGCGCGAGGATGAACGCCGAGATCATCATCTCGATCAGCGTGAAGCCGGCTCGCGCCGAGTGATTTCGGCTGCTCACGTTCCCGCTCCGTTGTACTTGAAGCTCGACACGAGGTAGCGGCGTTGTGGCATCGCCGGCGCGTCACCCGGCTCTCGCCAGGTGACGAGCACTTCGATCAACCGTGCGTTCGTGAGTCCTGCGACAGCCTGGACCCGCCAGCTCACGCCAAACGTCTGGGGCGTGACCCCGACTGGCGTAGCGATCGACTCGGGTCCAGTGACGTTGGTGACCGGCGTCCAGCCGCCGAGCGGCGTGCCCGCCCAGGTTTGGTACTTCAGCGTCTCGAGCTGATCGAGGCCGATGCGCATTGCGTCGGATACGTGCCGGCCGGTGGTCGTGCCACTCAGTGCCTGCACCTGCATCGACAGCATCCCCAGCATGCCGATCGCGAGGATCGTCATCGCGATCATCACCTCGAGCAGGCTGAGGCCTACGCGTAAGCGGCGCGGAGCCGGCTGAATCATTGCGTCCACGTCGCCCCCGCCTGGTTCCAGGTGAACACCTTCGTAGTGCCGAGCGGAGTGAGAACGACCGCGAAGTCCCGGCGTTCAGCGGCGCCCAGGCCCGGGCGACCATTCGTGAAGTAATAACCGCCTGCGCCGCTGCCGACGGCGCCCGGCACGCACGCGCCCGAGATGCCGACCGGGATGCCGTCGCCACGGAATGCGAAGACCGGTGATGCGCCGCCTACCGGCCGCGTGAACGTCGAGCCGTCCGCCATCGCCCCGGCTCCGCCGTCCTCGGGAACGCGCGCCAAAGCGTTCGTCACCCCCCAGAACGCGGTCTGCTGCACGCCCGGCTGATTCAGCTCTTCCGGGCTCCAGCTCGGCTCCGCCGCATCGATGCAGCAGTCTTGGTCGACGTCGTCGAGCACGAACAGGGGGCTCGGAATCGCCGCGCCGCATGCGTCGACTTGGCCAGCGGCGGGCCCCGTCTGCGAGAACACGAGATGGCGGCGGCCGGTGCGCAGCGCTTGCTCGCGCGCGTACGAGAACGTGTCCTGTGCGGCGCGCGCGGCGCTGCGCAGGCGCAGGTTGTCGTTCATGCGCTGCCAGCTCGGATAGCCGAGCGCGACCATGATCGCGGCGATCGCGACCACGATCATCATCTCGAACATGGTGAAGCCGCGTTTGGCTTGCGTGCGCAAACCCCACTCCTTCGCCCGTCGGCTTCGAGCAATCCGCGTGCCGCTGCGAACATCGGGTGGAATGCGCTCGCGCTTGAGCCGGAGCAGCGCGGGTGCCCCGCGCTGCGAAAGCGGCTGCGTACCCCGCAACGTCCTGCGCACTCTTCGTCGCCGCCCCTAGTAGGAGACCAACTCAGGACGCGCGATCAACGCACGCCGAGCGTCCAACGCACACGGAGGCCACTGTTCGACTCCGCTCGCCTCCTGTGAGGCGAAGCCTCACGGGGGCTCGCTGCGCGCTTCGCTTGCTAGCGAGTGCGCGCGTCGCTCACCGCGTTCGCCGCCGGCAGGCGGAACGCAAACGCGGTCCGCCAGCCGGCAGGCGGCTCGACGAGCTCGAGCTCTCCGCCCTGCTCCTCCGCCATGCGCAGTGCATTCGGGAGACCGAGGCCGGTCCCCTCGCCGGCTGGCCGCGTCGTGAAGAACGGGTCGAAAATGCGCTCGCGATCCTCTTCGGCGACGCCGCTTCCGGTATCGGCGATCAGGCACTCGACGGCATCGGGGCGAGCGCGGGGCGGGATGCTGCCTTCGGCGTCGCCCGCGCGGCGGCGCGCGGCCCACGGCTGCACGCGAACGAGGATGCGCCGAGCCGGCGCGCCCTCGACCGCCTCCGCCGCGTTCAGCAGCAGATTGAGCAGCACTTGGTTCGCAGCGCCCTCGTCGCCGAGTGCGCGAGCTGCGCCCGGCGCGGCCTCCATCGTCCACTTGATGCCCGCATAGCGGCGCTGCGCCGAGACCAGCGCGACGGCCTCCTCCGCGACGCGCCCGAGGTCGAGCGGGCGCCGCTCGGCGCGCACCGGACGGGAGAGATCGAGCAGTTGACGAAGGATCTTGCGCACGCGCTCGCCTTCGCGCAGCAGGCGATCGAGCTGCGTGCGCGACGTCGGCGCGATGCCCGGATCGCGCTGCACGAGCTCGGCGAACGCGAGAATCGCTCCGAGCGGATTGCCCACCTCGTGCGCGACGCCGGCCGCGAGCCTTCCGACGGCGGCGAGGCGCTCGGCGCGCTCGAGCCCGGCGTGCGTGCGGCGCAGCTGCTCGTTCGCCTCGCGCAGCGAGCGGACCGCATCACTCAGCTGCTTGGTGCGGCCGGCGAGCGCGCCGCTCATCTCGGAGAGCGCATCCGCGACGGCGCGCGCTTCCGGCGGGCCTGCGACCTGCCCGGTGACCGCGCTGCCCGCGCTGCCGGCCTCTCCAATCTCGCGCGCGAGCGCAGCGAGCGCCTCGAACGGTGCGACCACACGGCGCCGTAACAACACGAAGCCGAACGCGCCGAACACCGCGGCGTCCGCGAGCGCGAGCGCGGCGAACACGGCCGCCGGGCGCGTGCGCAGCCGCGTGGTCGTCTCCTGCGGCAGCCGCGCCACTCTCACTTCTCCGGCAACGTCGCTCGGCGCAGCGAACACGATGCGATCCCAGATCGCGCCCAGATCGAGGAGCGCGGCTCCGCGCGCGCGCGCCGCCTCTGCGGCCGCGAGCACGCGCGCGTCGGGGGGCGTGCGCGAGAGACCGAGCGGCTCGGCGACGCCGTCTGCACTCACGCGCCACCACTCGGTTCCCGCGGCGACCTGGTGACCGAACGGCCCCGAGTCGCGCGATTCGGCGAGCAGCGCGGGGCCGAGCACGTCGCGCAGCGTCATCTCGTGATGCCGGTGCGCGGCCGCCACCAGGACCAGCAGTGCGAGCGCCATCACGACGCCGAGGTGCGACATCACCTCGACGCGCACGCTCGCGTTCTCGGCGCGCGCGAGCCAAGCGCGAGGCGCGAAGCGCGCCGCTCTCACGGCCTACTCGGGTTCGCTCGGGTCGTCGAGGCCGAGCTTCTCGAGCCGGTAGCGGAACGAGCGGAACGTGATGCCGAGCGCGTGCGCGGCGCGCTTCTTCACGCCGCCGCTGCGCGCGAGCGCAGCGAGCAAGAGGTCGCGCTCGAACGCGTTCATCAGATCGTCGAGGTTCGAGCCGTCGCTCGGCAGCTGCGCGGCGCCGGGCGCGCGCGGCGCGAGCGCGCCGGGCAACAGCTCGGGCCCGATCGCGTCGCCTCGCGCGAG
>DASTOI010000843.1:0-6404 GCA_035762585.1 Myxococcota bacterium | reverse complement strand
GCGACGACGCCGCCACGCCGGCGGCGCGCGCCGCGCAAGTCGCGCTCGCAGAGCTGCAGGCCGGAGCGGGAGGCGAGGCGCTTCCGCGGATCGGCGCCGAAGACTTCGCGAAGCGCTGCCGCGTGCTGTTCGACGCGTACTGGAACGACGATGCGCGCATCGCGTGTAACGACGCGCTCGCGAGCAGCGCGCTGCCGGATGCGCAGCGAAAGCAGCTGACGGCCCTGCGGGCCGAGCTGTTGTTCCGCGATCGACGCTACGCCGAAGCCGAGCGCGCGTTCGCGGCGCTGCCCGACTCGCACGAGAACCGCTACTGGCGCGCGCGCTCGCTCGCGCGCAGCGGCCGCATCGACGAAGCCAAGGCCGCGTTCGAGGCGCTCGGCCGCGCGCGTGACAACTGGGGCGCGCGGGCGCTCTTCCTGCTCGGCACGCTGTACGAGGACGACGACGTGAAGGCGGCGAGCGAGCGTTACCGCCAGGCGCTCGCACGCGCGAAGACAGCCGAGCTGCGCATCGAGGCGCGCTGGCGCCTGGCATGGCGCGCGGTGCTCGAGGAGCGCTGGCGCGACGCCGCGGCCGATCTCGCTGCGCTCGCCCGCGATACGGCGGACCCGCTGGAGGCGCTGCGCGCCCGCTATTGGGAAGCCCGCGCCCTCACCGCGAGCGGCGACGCCGGCGGTGCGACGAAGCTGGCGACGCTCGCGCGCGATTGGGGCTTCACCTATTACGGGCAACAGGCGGCGCGCCGCGCCGGCGACGCGGACCCCGAGCCGGCCGCGCCGACTGCGGCAGCTTCCAGCGAGACCGGCGAGCCGCTTTCCGACGACGCGCTGCGCCGGCTGCGGATCCTGCTCGAGGCGGGCCTCAGGGACGACGCTGGCAGCGAAGCGCGCGCGCTCGCGCCGCGCGCGCGGCTGCGCGCCGATCGGCTCGCGCTCGCGGCGCTGCTCCAGGACGCCGGCCAGTTCGACGCGGCCCAACGCTTGATCCTCGACGCGTACGGCGTTGCGCTCGCCGCGGGGCCGCGCGACGGGGAGCCCGATCTCTGGTGGGCGGCGTATCCGCAGGCGTTCGCGGCCGACGTCGACGGCGCGGCGCAGCGTCACGGCATCCCGCCCGAGCTGCTGTTCGCGGTGATGCGCGAGGAATCGGGCTTCCGCCCGAACGCGCTCTCGGTGGTCGGCGCGCGCGGGCTCGTGCAGATCATGCCGGAGACGGGGAGGCGGCTCGCGCAGCGGCTCGGCGCCGCGAGCTATTCGCCGGACGAGCTGTATCTGCCGGCGCGCAGCCTCGAGCTCGGAGCTGCGTATCTGGCCGAGCTGCTCGCGCGCTTCGGCGGCAGCATCTCGTCCGCGGTCGCGTCGTACAACGCAGGGCCGGAGGCGGTCGAGCGCTGGCGCGCGCAGAACGGGCAGCTCGACGAGGACGCCTGGATCGAGTCGATCCCGTACGACCAGACGCGCTCGTACGCGAAGCGCGTGCTGCGCAGCTACGCGATCTATCAGGCGCTGTACTGAGCGAGCGCCGCGAAGCGCAGCGTTGGGCCAGGCGCAGCGAGCGGATCGAAGCCGAGCGAAGATCAGTCCGTGGCTTTGCCCTCCGTTGCGCCGGCTCGCGATGATCCCGATCGCGTGGACGTGCTCGGCGTCGGCCAGTGCTCGCTCGACGAGATCGCGCTCGTCGACGAGGCGCCCGCGTTCGGTGGGAAGGCGCGCATGCGCGAGCGCCGGCGGCTGCCGGGCGGCCAGATCGCGAGCGCGCTGCTCGGCTGCGCGCGGCTCGGCCACAGCGCGGCGTTCCTCAGCAGCGTGGCGGATGACGCCGCCGCGACCGTGGTGCTCGCGCCGCTGCGCCGTGCGGGGATCGACCTCGCGAGGGTGCGGCGCATCGCCGGCGCGCGAACGCAGAGCGCGTGGATCTGGATCGATGCGGCGCGGGGCGAGCGAACCGTGCTGTGGGATCGCGACGAACGCCTCGCGTTGCCCGAAGACGCGATCGCACCCAGCGACGTCGCGCTGGCGCGGGTCGTCCTGCTCGACGCGGGCGATCTCGCGCTCGCGCTCCGCGTCGCGACGCTCGGGCGCGAGCTCGGCGTGCCGTGCGTGCTCGACGCGGACACGCCCTCTCGCGGAATCGAGAAGCTGCTCTCGACGGCGTCCCACCCGGTGATCTCCGAGTCGCTCGCTCGCGCGCTCTACGGAACCCCGGAGGCGGCGGTATGCGCGCTCGCGCGCGCGGGGGCGTCGCTCCCGGTCGTGACGCGCGGGGCCGCCGGCGCGGTGGCGTTTCACGATGGCGCGCCGCGTGCGAGCGCCGCGTTCGCGATCGAGCCGGTCGACACCACAGGCGCGGGCGACGCGTTCCACGCGGGCGTTGCGCACGCGCTGCTGTGCGGCGTCGCGGGCGAGGAGTTGTTCCGCATCGCGCACGCGGTGGCGGCATGCGCGTGCCTCGCGCTCGGCGCTCAGGCGGGGCTCCCCGATCGCGCGCGGCTCGCCGCGTTCCTCGCCGAGACTCCGCGGCGCGGCTAGCGAGGGCGCGTGCGAATCGGCGCGGTGCGACGCGGGTAGCTCACTCCTCGTCGCCGCCGCTGCCGGGGGCGTCGTTGAAGTCGGCCTCGCCGAGCCCGGCCGGCTCCTCGAGCGCGTCGATGTCGACCTCGGCGGCGTCGGGCTCTTCGGCGTCCGCATCCGCAGGAGCGGCGCCGAACTCGTCCGGCTCGGGCGCGGCGACCTCGTCGTCGTCGAGGAACCGCGACATCGGCGCCAGCGCGGGGCGCTTCGGCTGCGGCGGCGTCGGCGCTGCCTCGGCGACGACTGGCGGCCGATCGCGCTGATCGGCCTCGCACTTGGGGCAGACCGGGAACGGCTTGCCGAGGTCGTAGAACTTCGCGCCGCAGTTGAAGCAAGACCATTTGTGCCCGAGCCCGGGCTTCGCGACGCCCATCGGCGTCAACGCCGGCTTCTTCTTCGCCGCCGGGCCCGCCGCCTTGGGCGCCTTCGCCTTCGGCGCCTTCGCGGGTGCGCCGCGCGGCGCGGCGCCTTTCGCCGGCTTGGCGGCCTTCTGCTTCGAGGCGGGGGGAGCAGGCGCAGCAGCTTTCTTCGGGGTCAACGGCTTCTCCGGCTTCTTGGGCTTGGCTTTCGGCTTGCCCTTGGAGGGCGCCTTGGATGCGCTCTTCGTCTTGGGCTTCGCCATCGACTTCTTGGTGGCTCTTGCGGGCTTCGCGGGCTTGCGCGTCATCGAAGGCGTCCTCCCGATGGGCGTCGTCGACCGCTGGGGCATCGAGACGCCGCGCGGTTAGCACACGCGCATTTGCGAGGGGAGCGGTCGGGCAATTAGGTGGGCCGGAGCGAGCGCCGCGCGAGAGTATTACTTGACATAATCCATCTTATCGGACTCGCCTCATCGGACTCGAATCGAATCACGGCCCGGCGGGCGCAGACGCCCGGAGCTCGGTCAGGCGCTGCTTCACGTGCACGGGGACGTCGTCCACCCCGAGCTTCTCTGCCCGGGCATAGAGCGCGAGCGCGGCGTCGCGATTCCCGAGCAGCGCTTGGCAGCGCGCCGCGTCGGCGAGCGCGAGCGCCTGCGCGGGAGACTCGATTTCCGCTGCCTTCTCGAATGCTTTTGCCGCACCCTCGAGATCGCCCTTTACCTCGAGCGCGACCGCGTAGCGCGAGAGCGCAATCGCGCTCGCGCCGGCGCCGCGCGACGCGCGCTCCGCGGCGAGCTTTCGCGCGGCGAACGCGGCCTCCGCATCTCCGTTCTTCTCGAGCATCTCGGCGGCCTCGAGGCGCGCGCTCACCGCGGCGACGCTGTGGTCGTGCGCTTCGGCCGCGGCCAGCAGCTTGGCCGAGAATTCGCTGCGAGCGGATTCCCCGATCTCTGGATTCGCCGGCTCGGGCACGTCGAGCGCGCCCGGGGTGGCGCCCATCGCGGCCAGGTAGTCGTCGTGGATCGCCGCGACCGCCGCTTGCGCCGCCTGCTCGCCGCGGCCGCGTACCGCGGTCGCGACCCCGGCCGCCGCGGCGATTGCGATCAGCGCGCCGAGTCCGATCAACACGAGCTGGGGATGCCCGGCGACCCATGCTGCCACTCGCTCGAAGACCGAGTCGATGTTCTCCACGAGCTCGGCGTGCGGAAGCGAGTGATCACGGCGCGCCACGGTGGTCTCCCTGGAATCCCGGCCGAAAAGGCGGCGCATTCTATCGGCCGGGTGCCGCTACGTCTCACGGACCGCGCTGCGTTTTCGCAGCCGAATGCGAACGGGGACGCCCGCGAAGCCGAACGTCTCGCGCAAACGGTTCTCGAGGAAGCGCCGGTAGGAATCCAGTACCTCGCTCGGCTCGGTGCAGAACAACACGAAAGTCGGCGGACGCGTTCCCGTCTGCGTCGCGTAGAAGAACTTGATCGGGCGCTTGCGGGTCCCGCGCTGCGCCATCGACGGCTCGTGCCGGCGCGCGCTGTCCTGCAGCCAGCGATTCAGCGCCGACGTCGGAATCTGCCGCGCCGCCGCCTCCGCGATCTTCTGCGCGAGCGGCAGGATGCGGCCGGCGCCTTTTCCCGTCTTCGCGGAGATCTCGATCACCGGGACGTCGGGCAGCGGCCGCAGCCGCTGCGCGATCCCTTCGCGCACGCGCTTGCCCGCGGCTTCGCCCTCGATGCGGTCCCACTTGTTGGCGAGCAGCACGCACGGCCGGCCGCGCTCGCGCGCGAGCATCAACACGCGCGCGTCTTGGTCCGTGAAGCCCTCGCTCGCGTCGAGCAGCACGAGCGCGACGTCGGCGTCCTCGATCGCGCGCACCGCCATCAGCGCGCTGCCGCGCTCGACGAGCCGATCGCGCTTGCCCGCGCGCCGCATGCCGGCGGTATCGACGAACACGTAGCTGCGCCCGTCGCGCGTCGCGGTGACGTCGACCGAGTCGCGCGTCGTGCCCGCTTCGCCCGAGACCACGACGCGCTTCTCGCCGGCCAGCAAATTGAGCAGCGAGCTCTTTCCGACGTTCGGCCGGCCGACGATCGCGACACGCAGCGGCCGCTCGGCGAGCGGCGCCTCCTCTTCCGCATCGGCGGCCTTCGGAAGCGCGGCGACGATCTCCTCGAGCAGATCCCACGCCCCCGAGCCGTGCTCGGCGGAGATCGCGCGCACCGGCTCGAGGCCGAGCGCGTGAAACTCGAGCATGCGCGGCGCGTGGCGCGGCGCGTCGATCTTGTTGACCGCGAGCGCGACCGGCTTGCGCGTTCGCCGCAACAAATCGGCGATCTCGTGCTCCTGCGGCACGAGGCCCGCCTGGCCGTCGGTCACGAACAGGATCGCGTCCGCGGCTTCGAGCGCAGCCCGCGCCTGCTCCTGCACTGCGGCCTCGATCTCGCCGCTCGCGTCGGGGTCGAGGCCGGCGGTGTCGACGAGCAGCACGCTGCGCCCGTTCACCGAGACCTCGGCGGCGATGCGGTCACGCGTGACGCCGGGCGTGTCGTCGACGAGCGCGCGGCGCCGGCCGGTCAGGCGATTGAACAGGGTCGACTTGCCGACGTTCGGGCGGCCGACGATTGCGACGAGCGGAAGGCGCGGCATCGGGTCACGCCGCGACGCGCGCAACCAGGAAGTCCTCGACGCGACGCGCACAGCCGGCGGCGTCGGCGGGATCGACCCAAATCACGCCGGCCTCGCCGCGCAGCCAGGTGCGCTGGCGCCGCGCGAACTGGCGCGTGTCGCGCTTCATCGCGGCGAGCACGTTCGCGAGCGTGTCGAGGCCGTCGATCACGGGCTGCATGTGCCGGTATCCGATCGCGCGCATCGAGGCGAGCTCCGAGCCGAAGCCGGCGTCGCGCAACGCGCGCACCTCCTGCAGCAGGCCGCCGGCGATCATCGCCTCGCAGCGCGCATCGATGCGCGCTGCGAGCGCGTCGCGCCCGGGATCGAGCGCGAGATAGAGCGCCTGATAACGCGCGCTCGCGACGCGCTCGCGGAAGACGTCCGACGCGCTGCGACCGGTCTCGGCGTGGATCTCGAGCGCGCGCACGATGCGCACGAGGTCGTTCGGGTGCAGGCGCCGCGCCGTTTCCGGATCGATCTCCGCGAGCCGGCGATGCAGCCGCGCCGGATCCCCGGCGCGGAGCGCGCGCGCGTGCTCGGCTTCGAGCGCGTCGCGAAAGCTCTTGTTACGGCCGACGCCCGCAGAGAGCCCGTAGAGCGCCGCGCGGAGGTAGAGCCCGGTGCCGCCGACCAAGAACGGGATGCGCGCGCGAGAGCGGATCGCCTCGATCGCCGCGGCGGCGTCCGCGGCGTAGCGCGCGGCGTGGTACGGCTCGTCCGGCCGCGCGATGTCGAGCAGGTGATGCGGGACGCGCGCGCGCTCGGCGGCGCTCGGCTTCGCGGTGCCGATGTCCATGCCGCGATAGAC
>DASTOI010000842.1:0-2512 GCA_035762585.1 Myxococcota bacterium | reverse complement strand
ACCGCGTAGCGGATGCAGTCCTGCTGCGAGATCACGCCTGTGCCCTTGAGGCGATCGACGAAGATGCGGTTCTGCGTGACGACCGCGTCGAAGTCCCGCAGCAGGGTGCGGATCTTCCCGATCATCTCGCGCGCCGCGTGCGGGAAGCGCGGGGGCATGTCGTGCTTCACGCCGCCGATGCGGATGTAGTTCGAGGTGACGCGCGCGCCGCAGAGGATCTCCTGGAGGTCCCAGGTGAGCTCGCGCGCCTCGATGCCGTAGAGGAACGGCGTCATCGCCTGGAGCTCGAGGCAGGCGGCGCCGCAGCGCGTGAGGTGGTCGCCGAGCCGCGACAGCTCCCCCGCCATCACGCGCAGCCACTGGCAGCGCTCGGGCGTCTCGAGCGAGAGGAGCTTCTCGACGGCCATGCAGAAGCCGAGGTTGGCCAGGATCGCGGAGTTGTAGTTGAGCCGGTCCGTGTACGGGATGCACTGGTACCAGGAGCCGCTCTCGCACTCCTTCTCGAAGCCACGGTGCAGGTAGCCGACCTGCACGTCGAGATCGACCACCGTCTCGCCGTCGAGCTCGATCACGAACTTCACGGTGCCGTGCGTCGCGGGATGCGACGGCCCCATGTTCAGGATCTGGTGCTCGGTGTGGAGGTCGGCCTCGAGGTCGTTCTCGATGCCCGGCTCGCTACTCATGACGTCGTTCGCCTAGTTGTCTGGGCCGATGAGCGGCTGGCGCCGCTCCTTCGGGTAGTCCTTGCGCAGCGGGTGGCCCTGGAATTCCTCGTACAGCAGGATGCGGCGGAGATCCGGGTGCCCGACGAAGCGCACGCCGTAGAGGTCCCACACCTCGCGCTCCATCCAGTTCGCCGACGGCCAGAGCGGGCAGAGCGTCGCGATCTCTGCGCTTTGCTCCGCGACGCGCGCCTTCACGCGCAGCCGCTTGTTCTTCGGCACCGAGTAGAGGTGGTAGACGACCTCGAAGCGCGGCTCTTCGCCGAGATAATCGACCGCGGTGAGATCCGTGAGCATGTCGAACTGGCAGTCGGCGTCGTCGCGCAGGAAGCGCATCACGTCGGCGATCTGCGCCGGATCGACGAGCGCGGTGGCATCGCCGAGATCGGCGTGCGTCGCCCGCAGCGCGGCACCGTGCACCTCGATCAACCTGCGTAGCGCGGCAGAGCCGAAATCCTCCATCGCGCTCACTTCTTCTCGGGCCGCGCGTAGGCGCGGTCGTACTCGCCGCGGATGAAGTCGAGGCGGCGCTTCAGCATCGGCTCCGGCACGAGCAGCTGCTCCTTGCGGTAGGTCATGTCCGCACGCGTGAACGCGCCGAGCTCGACTTCGCGGCTCATCACGATCGCCTCTTCTGGGCACGCCTCCTCGCAAAGGCCGCAGAACATGCAGCGCGACATGTCGATGTCGAACTCGAGCGGGTACCGCTCGATGCCCGAATCGACGAGCTCGCCCGGCACGATCGTGATGCAGTCGGTCGGGCACGCGAACTCGCACAGGCCGCACGCGACGCACTTGGGGCGACCGTTGTCGAGCTGCACGAGCACCGGCTGGCCGCGGAATGCGTCGGCGAAATCGACGCGCTCTTCGGGCCACTGCACGACGAACGCGGTGCGCTTGCCCGACATGAACCCGCCGAGGTTCCGGAAGAAGTGCGCGCTCGTGATCCAGAGGCCCTTCACGATCATCGGCACGTAGAGGCGCTCGAGCCAGGTCAGCTTCTCGTCGCGGCGAACTTTGACGACGCGGGCGGTCATGACGGGCGCGCACCTTAGCCGAGCGAGTTTCGGCCTGCTGGCGATTTGCCGAGTTTTCGCGGCGCCGAGGTCGCTCGCCTGCGGCTCGCTGCGCGCGCTGCTTTGCGGCGCTTGCTACGGCGCGGCGCTGCTCGTTGCGAGTGCGGCAGCGCGCGCCCGTGAGAGCTCGCGCGCGAGGCTCGCATCGCCCGGCGCGAGCCGCGCCGCCGCCTCGAGCTGCGCGAGCGCCAGCTCGCTCCGGCCCGCCGCCTTCCACGCGCGTGCGGCTTGGCGACGCAGTCCGGCGCGCTCGGGCGCGAGCGCGCTCGCAGCCTCGAATGCGCGCGCCGCGTCTTCGGGACGCCCGAGCGCGAGGCTCGCCTGCCCGAGCACGACGTGCGGCTCGGCGCTCTGCGAGTCATCCGCCGCCTTGCGCGCTTCCGCGAGCGCGGCTTCGTGTGCGCCCACCTGAAGCATCCCGCGCGCGACCGCGAGGTGGTAGCTGGCGCGATCGCGGCCGACCCAGAACAGATCGCCGAGCGCCGCGCGCGCCGCGAACAGGTCGCGGTCGCGAAGCGCGCGAGTCCACGCGTCCTCGAGCAGCACGCCCGCGAGATTCGCGACGAGCGCCACGCCGCACGCGGCCCATGCCGCGCGCCCGAGCCAAGCGCGCCGCGGCGCGGGTGCCTCCGCTTGCTCGGTCTCGCTCTGAATCAGCACGCGCGCGATCGGCCCGCGCAGCTTCCAGATCGCGCCGTCGAGCACGAAGTGGTG
>DASTOI010000841.1:0-2274 GCA_035762585.1 Myxococcota bacterium | reverse complement strand
CCGGCGCCCGCGCCAACGATCGGTAGCCCCATCAACGAACTGGGAGCCCGCGCATGCCCACGATCACGACCCGCGACGGAACGCAGCTCTACTACAAGGACTGGGGGCGCGGCCGCACGGTCGTGTTCTCGCATGGCTGGCCGCTCTCGGCGGATGCGTGGGAAGCGCAGATGTTCTTCCTCGCGTCGCACGGCTGTCGCTGCGTCGCGCACGATCGGCGCGGGCATGGGCGCTCGAGTCAGCCGTGGAACGGGAACGACATGGACACGTATGCGGACGATCTCGCGGAGCTGCTCGAGAAGCTCGATCTGCGCGACGTGACGCTGGTGGGGCACTCGACCGGCGGCGGCGAGGTCGCGCGCTTCATCGGGCGGCACGGGACGGCGCGCGTCGCGAAGGCGGTGCTCGTCGGCGCGGTGCCGCCGATCATGCTGAAGACGGACGCGAATCCGGGCGGCCTTCCGATCGAGGTGTTCGACGGCTTCCGCGCGGCCTACCTCGTCGATCGCGCGCAGTTCTTCCTCGACGTCGCGAGCGGGCCGTTCTACGGCTTCAACCGGCCGGGCGCGAAGCCGTCGCAGGGGCTGATCCAGTCGTGGTGGCTGCAGGGGATGATGTCCGGGCACAAGAACGCGTACGACTGCATTCAGGCGTTCTCCGAGACCGACTTCACCGAGGATCTGAAGAAGTTCGATGTGCCGACGTTGATCGTGCACGGCGACGATGATCAGATCGTGCCGATCGGTGCGTCGGCGCACCTCTCGGCGAAGCTCGTTCCGCACGCACAGCTGAAGATCTATCCGGGCGGGACGCATGCGCTCGGCGACACGAGCAGGGAGCAGCTCAACGCGGACCTGCTCAGCTTCGTGAACGCATAGCCATAACAAGATCGGAGCCACGCGGTGGGAAATCTCTCAGGGAAGGTCGCCTTCGTCACCGGCGGCTCGCGCGGCATCGGCGCGGCGATCGCGAAGCGCCTCGCACGCGACGGCGCGGACGTCGCGATCACGTACGTGAGCGGGAAGGAGCGCGCGGAGCAGGTCGTGCGCGCGATCGAAGCCGAAGGCCGGCGCGGGCTCGCGCTGCGCGCCGACAGCGCGGACGAGCCGGCGCTGCGCGACGCGATCGCCGCGGCGGCGAGCGAGCTCGGCCGGCTCGACGTGCTCGTGAACAACGCGGGCATCGCGGCGCTCGCGCCGGTCGATCAGTTCGCGATGGAGGACTTCGATCGCACCGTCGCGGTGAACGTGCGCGCGGTGTTCGTGGCGTCGCAGGAAGCGGCGCGCCGCATGCAGGCCGGCGGGCGCATCATCACGATCGGCAGCGTGAACGCGGATCGCATGCCGTTCCCGGGTGGGTCGGTCTACGCGATGAGCAAGGCCGCGGTCGCGGGATTGACGCGCGGGCTCGCGCGCGATCTCGGCCCGCGCGGAATCACGGTGAACAACGTGCAGCCCGGCCCGGTCGATACGGACATGAATCCGGCTCAGGGAGAGTTCGCCGAGCTGCTGAAGCCGTTGACGTCACTTGGGCGTTATGGGCGCGACGAGGAGATCGCCGCGCTCGTCGCGTTTCTCGCGAGCCCGGAGTCGAGCTACGTCACCGGCGCGAGCCTGACGATCGATGGCGGCTTCCACGCCTGATGAGCGGAGGGTCGACGATGAAACGCAAAGCATCAGCGGTATGGCAGGGCGCGCTCAAAGACGGGAAGGGCGCGCTCTCGACGGCGAGCGGCGTGCTCTCGAGCACGCAGTACTCATTCGCCACGCGCTTCGAGAGCGGCGCCGGCACGAACCCAGAAGAGCTGATCGCGGCCGCGCACGCGGGCTGCTTCTCGATGGCGCTGTCCGGGCAGCTCGGCAACGCGGGCCTCACCGCGGATCGCATCGAGACGACCGCGACCGTGACGCTGGAGAAGACCGACGCGGGCTTCACGATCACCGCGGTCCACCTCGACGTGAGCGCGGCCGTACCCGGCGCAGACGCGCCGCGCTTCGCAAAGGCGGCGAACGATGCAAAGGCCGGCTGCCCCGTCTCGCGCGTCCTGAACGCCGCGATCACGATGGACGCGAAGCTGCTCCCCGCGTGACGCTCCCGCGCGTCGGCATCTCGAGCTGCCTGTTAGGGAACGCCGTGCGCTGGGACGGGGGCCACAAGCGCGACCGCGTCGTGGTGGATCTGCTCGCGCCGGTCGTCGAGTGGGTGCCGGTGTGTCCGGAGCTCGAGCTCGGCATGGGGGTGCCGCGCGAGCCGGTGCATCTCGAGCGCGCCGGC
>DASTOI010000840.1:0-2419 GCA_035762585.1 Myxococcota bacterium | reverse complement strand
GGCCGCGAGAGCGAGCCCGCGAGCCGAAGCCGTCGAGCGACGAGCTCGACGCCGCGCGCCGAGAGACGGAGGACCCAGACTACGCGCCGCGTGCCCCGGCGGCTCCGCCTGTCGAGCCTGCGATCGCTCCGGTGCGCACGCGTCCGGATCTGCGCGCGTTCGCACGCGCCGCCGCGCGCGACCTTCGCCCGGCGCTCCACTCCGGCGCAACGAGCAGCGATCCGAGCGCGGCGCGCCTGGCCCGCCGCGTCGCGCGTTTCGAGCGCTTCCCCGAGCTCGAGCCGAGCGCCGACAAGACCGCGGATCTCGCGACGGTGCTCGCGAGCCTGCTCGAAGAGCGCCGCGATGAGCTGCTCGCAAAGCGCCTGCTCGTGCTGCGCGAGCTCGAAGCGGCCGACGCGAGCGTGCGCTGCGACGAGCCCACGCTCCGCTTTGCGCTCGGCGCCGTGCTCGACACGCTGCTCGACGCCGCGCCGAGCCGCAGCGACCTCTACGTCTCGGCGCGCCCGGTCGCCGCCGGCGCGCGCTCCCGGCTTCGCGTCGAGCTCCGGCTGCGCGACGCCCGCATCCCCGAGTCGGCGCTCGACCTGCTGCTCGCCGGCGAGCTGCTCGCGCAGCTCGGCACGTCCCTCGAGCTCGACGCCTCCGCCCCCGAAGCGCGCGTCACGCTCGAGCTCGCTCGGTAGGAACGCCGAATCTCGCTCCGGCGTCCGTCCGCTGAGGTTGCTGCTGCGTGAGGAGATGGCTTCGACCCGCCGCGGGCGCGCTCGGCGTCGTGCTCGCGGCCGCGCTTCTCACGCCGCTCGTTCTCTATCTGCGTTTCGTGCCCGACGCAGCCGAGTCGGCAATCCCCGCAGAACCAACGGCGTTCCCCGTGGCCGCGCTCGACTTGGCGGCGCGCCTGAGCGGATGCGAGGCGCGGCCGCGCTTCGAGGCGCGGAACGTCTACACCCTGTGGTTCCACATCAGCGAATGTGAGGTGAACGTCGCGAGTGTGGCCTCGAAGCAGCTGTCGTTGCCCACGCATCGACGGGGCCATCTCCGCTGGGCCGCGACCCAGATCTCCGGAACGATCTGGCTGACGCGCCACTGGACCGCCGATCAAGCGCTCGCGACGACCCTCTCGATCGGATACTTCGGTCGAGGCATGACCGGTCTCAGCGCGGCAGCAGGAACCTATTTCGGCTTGCCACCCGAGAACCTCGCGCGTGAGGAGTTGGCCCAGCTCGTTGCCCTCTTGCGGTCATCGTCGAGCCTCGATCCCTGCTGCCAACCCGATCGGAACCGAGAGCAGGCCAACCGTTTGCTCGGAGGCAGACCCGCGCAGCGGATCGAATCGCGCACGCTGCCCGCGCCGGCCGGGGCATGTGCCCGCTCTCAGTGATGGAACAGCCGCAGCTTCGTGTGCACGAGCGCGATGCCGTACTCGCGGCACGCGCGCGTGACGTCTTCGTCGCGGGTCGAGCCGCCGGGCTCGGCGATGAACGCGACGCCGTGCTTGCTGGCGTGGTCGATGTTGTCGCGGAACGGGATGAAGCCGTCCGAGACCAGCGAGACGCCGCGCATGCCGCGCAGCCACTCGCGACGCTCGTCGTCCCGTAGCGGGTCGAGGGGCGCGTCGAGCGCTTCGCGCAGCGCCTCGGTCTCGAAGCGCGTGAGGTCGCCCTCGATGTACCGTACGCGCCAGTTGATCCGGTCCTGCTTCTTGACGCCCTTCTTGAAGCGCAGGCCCAGCACTTTCGGGTGCGTGCCGAGCCACCAGAGATCGGCCTTTGCGCCGGCGAGCTTCGTGCAGTCGACGCGCGACTGCTGGCCGGCGCCGATGCCGATCATCTGGCCGCCGAGCGCGTAGCCGACCGAGTTCGACTGCGTGTACTTGATCGCGACGAGGCCCAGTAACAAATCGCGCTTGGCGTCCGCGGTCAGCTCGCCGCACACGACCTCGGCGAGGTCGCGCTCGGTCACCTGATGCTCGTTGCGGTCCTGCACCATCTCCATGCCGAAGACTTCGCGCCGCTCGCGCTTCGGCGGCGTGAAGGCGGCGTCGGCCTCGATGGCGATGAACGCGCCGTTCTTCTTCTGCTTCAGGATCTCGAGCGCCGCGGGCTCGAAGCCGGGCGCGATCACGCCGTCGGAGACGACGCCCCTCAGGAACTCCGCGGTCGCGAGGTCGACGACGTCCGAGAGCGCGGCGAAGTCGCCGAACGAGCATTTCGGGTCGGCGCCGCGCGCGCGCACGTACGCGAGCGCCGCCGGCGTGAGCTGCCCGCACACGACCGTCTCGAGGTCCGCGGCCGTCACCTGGTGCGCGTTGCGGTCCTGCACGAGGCGCACGCCGAACAGGTCGCGGCTCTCTCGCGCGGGCGGCACGAAATCGGGATCGGCGCGCAGCACGATGAAGCCGCCGCCCTTCTTGGCG
>DASTOI010000839.1:0-3738 GCA_035762585.1 Myxococcota bacterium | reverse complement strand
CAGCGCGGCGCGTGCCGCCGCGAGACCTGCTTGGTCCACGCGCGGCGCGGATGAATACCAGGTCAGCACGGTGTCGCCGGCCACGAGCGTGCCCGCCGCAAAGTTCAGGGTGAGATCCACGTACGGGATCGCGTAGCTGTTCGCCGTGCCGAGCCGGACCTGCTTGTACGTGCGCCCGCCGTCGAGGGACAGCTCGAGCTGGATCTGATCGGTGCCGATCGTCCCGCCCTTCGCGACCTTCAGAACGCCGTCGGTTTCCTCGAGCGGGCCGGAGCCGCCGGCGGAGATCGAGGCCACGCTCGTGCCGGTGTTGCCGGACGTGTTGAACCGTCCGAGCACGCCCTGCGTGACGATCGGCAGTCCCTGGAACAGCACCGGCTTCCCAGTTTCGCTGACGTGCATTGCCACGTAATCGGCCGCGCGCGAGTAGCCGTGCTGCGTCAGCAAAGCCTCGGGGTTCGAGTACAGGCGCGGCACAAGGTCCGCGTTCGTTTTGACCGGCGCCCAGATCGCGAGCAGGCTCGTGAGCCCTTCCGCTCCGGCCGCTGCCGCCTCGGAGATCGTCGTCGTTGCGCTAGGGAGTTGAGCCATCGTTCGTCCTTATCCGCACCCGGTCTCCGGGGATCCCTGGCCGTTGATCGTGACTTGCGTCGTACTCGTGATTCCGACCTTGTCGGCGCCGACGCCGAATTCTTTTTCGGGACGCGACGGCGCGGTCCACGTGAGTGCGTTCTTCACGCCGCGATCGACCGTGAAGCGCGCCTCGTACACGACGCCGTTCCACGTCGTCAGCTCGAGCAATTGGAGCTCGGCCTGCCCAAGCAATCCCCACGCCGGCAGCGTGTAGAGCGTGCGCCACTTCGCCGACTTGGTGACCTTGTAGAGCGCCGCCTCGAACATGTCGGCTGCGGCATCCGCGAGGTCCTCGTGGTCCTGCACCGCTGCGCCAGCCACTGTCGATTGCGCGAAGATGCGCACCACAGCGGCCACCGCGCGCACATTCACAATCCCAGGGTTGTTGTGCTGCGAGCGCGGCCCGCTCGTCGAGTCCGCCCCGCGCTCACGCGGGCGTTCGATCACAATTCGATTGCGCGTAAGCGCAGTGGTCGTCCTGCCCTCGGGCCCATAGAGCACCGGGAACGGTACGCCGCGGGTCCGCAGTTCCGCGTCGATGTCGCGCGCGAGGGCGTAGATCACGCGGCCTCCTTCAGCGCGCGCGCAATTGTCTCGTGAACGAGCGCCCGAAGCCTCGAGCTCCACGCGAACGGAAGCGCCGCGTTGCCGATCGGAAGGATGACGTACTTGCCGATCAGATATTTGACGTAACGCCGACCGAGGCTTGCGCGGATCTTCGTGCCGCCGTCCGAGACGAATCGCAGGTTGTCGCGTGTAAAGCCAGTCTCCACGAGCGAGAGCGCGTTGCCAGCCTTGCCCGTCGGGCGCTCGTCGCCGTAGACCGTCTGCCCGGCAGCGAAGCTCGCTTGCGCCAGACCGGTGATCTCGGCCGCAGCCTTGCGAGCGACCTGCTGCCCAAGCACGGTCGGCAGTTGCGCGAGCGACTTGTTCAGCCGGCGCAAGTTCCGCGTGTCGCCCTTCAGCGCCATTCACGGGATGCTCCCGTCTGCGCCGCCCCAGCCGCGCGGGTCGCTCGAACTCGCCGAGCCCGTGACCGCGAGGTTCGCGCTCGGTGGAACGACCGCGCCGCGGATCGGAATGCCCTTGCGCCACGCCGCACGCTGCTCGCGCATGATCGCGCGCTGCTCCTCACCAAGCACGCTCGGCGCCTGGCCGGTGTGCAGCAGCATCAGATCGGCTGCGCGCATCGCCGTGTAGGCGATCACGCTCACGGGATACGGCGGATCGAGCGGCGTCGGATGCCCGGTGAGCTCGTCGACTTCCGCGCTCGCCATTTCGATCTTTTCGACGAACGGAAGCTCGGCGATCATGATCACGTTGACGCCAGCGGTCGTGAGATTGATTGCCGCGCCCCCGGCCGTCGCCGCGACCTTGAACGTCGCGTCGGTCAGCACGATCGCGTAGTACGTCGTGCCCGCTACGAGCGGCGCAGGCAGCGAGCCGCCAGCTTCGGCGCGAAACAGGATCTCGGCGTCGGCGCGCAACCCGTGCCCATCGAGCGTGAGAATGTCCGTCGCCGTATCGACCGCGGCCACGAGCCGTCCCGGATTCGGAAACGAGCCCGGCGGCACCGCGTAGCGGTACAGATCGTCGGGCTGGCAATACTGCGATCCGGCCATGGGCTCTCACGCGCCCAAGCCCCGGCCCCTTGCGGGGTGCGGGGCTGGACAGTGCGATCAGCCGGCGACCTACGCTCCGACGACCTTTCGGATCGCGTGCGGGAAAACGAGCTTAAAGCCCGTCCAAATGTGCTGGCTGATCTTGATCTTGCCGGTGTCCTTGAAGAAGTCCGAAGACTCGTCCCAAGAGCGCAGGCCGAGATCCGCAGCCGGCAGGTACTCTGCAGCGACCATGGGATCGACGCCGGCCGTGATCAGCTTCGAGTCGACGAGATACCAGTCGTTCACGTCCGTGAGATCCGGCACGTGCACGGCCTTGTACTTCCCGTAGATCGGGTTGGTCTCGCCGTTGTTGATCAGGTTTTGATTGAGCAGATCGCTCACGCCCTGAAACTTTTCGGTGGGTAGCCAGATTTCGTCGGGCTCGACGCCGAGCTTGTCGCCGTTTTCATCCTTCACGCCGCGCATCGCGGTGGCTTCGATCTGGATGTTCGCGACGGTCGGCGCTGCCGCGACGCTTTGCAGGTTCGACCACTGGTTTGCGGCAACCGCAGCGCCCTTCGGATTCGCCTTGTGGTCCGTGTCGAAAAAGAGCTCGCCGTCCCACGGTGACGTTTGCGCCGTGTCCTCGAGCAGCGTCGCGAGTTGCTTTGCGACGTGGCGGCGCTTCGCAATGTCGAGGCGCGACGGCGCGAGCGTCCAGTTGCGATAGGCGAAAGTTTTCGTCGCCAGGTCGAGCATCTTGGCCTCGTAACCGGCGTCGAATTCGACGACCTTGAGGTCGAATTCCTTTTCCGCCATGGTCTTGAAGCGGCTCGTTTGCTCCTTCGTTTCCTGGAACTTCGTGCTCATGAGCGCGATCGGAAACGTCACGTAAGGCGAGTCGACGCCGAGAATGAATCGATCGGCCCACCCCAGCGGCTGCGCCGCCGAAATGACCGCGAGGTAACGCTCGTTGAACTCGCGGATCGCTTCCTGCGAGGTTTTCGGCAGCTGCTGAACTGTGAAAAGGCTGGCCATCGGTCAGGTTCCTTTCGGCGTGAAAATCAGGCCGGATTGAGTGAGGCGTCGGCGATGCCGTTCAGCCACGGAACGACGAGCACGCGCACGCGACCGTCGGGCTCCATGCCCATGAAAAATCCGATCGCCTCGCGCGTCTGCGTCGACGAGTTGTCGGCAACGGTGTGATCGTCGGTGCCGTACACCGCCGAGCCGATCAGCGAAGCCTCGCTGAACGCGTCGCCGCCCGCGCCGTTGTCGAAGATGTAGACGCGGCCGCTCTCCACCACGCACCGCTGCGCACCGTCGGCGCCCCCGCTGTTGTCGGCGTCGTGCTGCGCGACGCCCACGACCTTGCCCGCCGCCGCCGTGGAATACGGCACAAGCGCACCGGTCGCGGTCAACTGGGTGCAAAGCGTGCCCTTGAAAATCTTCGTTCCGCCGTCGACCGGCAGATCGAAAAGCCACGGCCCGGCAGCGCCGA
>DASTOI010000838.1:0-2659 GCA_035762585.1 Myxococcota bacterium | reverse complement strand
ACGATCTCGCAGGTGCGCGGCGTCGAGCGAGAGCAGCTGGTGCGTGAGCGGGACGCGCAGGTGCCTCTGGCCGGAGGGATGGGATCGGCGTGGGACATCGCGCACGCCGCGCTGTTCCTCGTGTCGGCGCTCGCGCGCCGCGTGACCGGTCAGACGCTGGTCGTCGACGGCGGGCAGACCACGCGCTTCCCGTTCCGCGTCGCTTAGGTCCCGACGGCCTTCGAGATCGCGCGCGCGGCACGCAGCAGGCGCTCGCCGAGCGCGTCGATCGCGCGCGGCGAGAGGCCGCGCTCGAAGAGCTGGAGCGTCAGCACCAGCTCGACGCGCCCCCAGCGATCGAATACGGGCGCGGTGAGCGAGCTGATCTCGTGCGCGCTCGCGCCGTCCTCGCCGAGCTGGAAGCTGCCGCGCCCGAGCTCGCGGATGACGTTGCGCATCTCGCCGCGCAGCGCCTCCGAGTGAGGATCCTCGGCGAGCTCGACGAGCAGCTCGCCGATCTGGCGCCGGCCCGCGACCTCGAGCGCCACCGAGAAGCCGCGCTCGCGCACGCGCCGCAGGATCTCGCGCTGGCGGCGCTGCACGCGCGGCGGCGCGCCGCCGCGCAGCAGCCAGCGCTCGATCTCGTCCTCGCTCGCCCAGGCCACGAACACCGACGCGAGCGGCGCCATCAGCGGGATGCGCTGGCCGACGCGCAGCGTTCGCTCCTTCGCGAGCGCCGGGCCTGCGCGCGCGATGCAGAGCGCGTCGCTGCCGGCGCGGATCAACGCGAGCGTCTCGCGGCCGAGCTCGCGGCTCAGCCGGCGCATGTGCACGCGCGCCTCCTCGAGGGCGGGGTTCCTCCGCAGCGCCGCGTCTCCGAGCGCGACGAGCGCCGGCCCCAGCGAGAACGCGAGATCGCTCGGGCTGCGCGCGAGGTAGCCGCACTCCGTGAGCGCGAGCAGCAGGCTGTGCGCCGACGCGAGGTTGATCCCGAGCCGCTGCGAGAGCTGCGAGTACGAGAAGGTCTCGTCCGGATGCGCGGCCAGGAAGTTCAGCACGTCCGCCGCGCGCGTGGCGGAGAGGGCGCGTCTCGACATCCTCGCACGATATCCCCATTGCAATAGACCGCGCGCGGCCGCCGGTGCCATGGTGGGCAGCGAGGAGGTCCCCGATGAAGCTCGATCTGCTCTACGAAGTCGACGCGCCGAAGCCGTGGGGGAAGCCGCATCCGCACGGGCAACGCGAGCGCGAGCAGCGCGCTTATTACGAGGCGATCGAGCAGATCAAGCTCGCGGACAAGCTCGGCTTCCACACGATCTGGGCGGTCGAGCACCACTTCCGTGAGGGCCGCTCGCACTGTCCGGCGCCAGAGGTGCTGCTCGGCGCGCTGTCGCAGATCACCGAGCGCATCCGGCTCGGCTTCGGCGTCACGCTGACGCCGTTCGGCTTCACGCATCCGGCGCGCATCGCCGAGAAGGTCGCGACGGTCGACATCCTCTCGCGCGGCCGCGTCGAGTGGGGCACCGGCCGCTCGACGCCGATGGAGCAGACCGCGTTCCACGTCGACCGCGCGCGCTCGCGCGACCAGTGGAAGGAGGCGATCGAGATCGTCTGCGGGATGTGGCGCGAGGAGCGCTTCTCGTGGGACTCGCCGACGTTCAAGTTCCCCGAGCGAGTCGTGACGCCCAAGCCGTATCAGACGCCGCACCCGGCGTGCTGGATGGCCGCGACGAGCGACGGCTCGGCGGAGCTCGCCGGCGAGAACGCGCTCGGCCTGCTCTCGTTCTCGATCATGCAGCCGCTCGAGCGCATGGCGCAGCAGATCGCGGCCTACCGCGGCGCGCAGCAGCGCGCGAAGCAGCTGACCGACGTCGCCACCAACAAGGTGGCCGCCTACACGCTCGTGCACTGCGCGGATTCGATGGCGCAGGCCGAGGCGAACGGGATCTGGAAGAGCGCCGCGTGGTGGTATCAGCATCTCGCGCAGTTCACGCTCGACTGGGAGCTCGTGCACCTGACGAAGGCCGAGCAGGACGCGACCTTCCCGCTGATGAAGCCGCTGCTCGACGGCGACATCCCGGTGCAGCACTTCCACGACGCCGACATGATCGTCGTGGGCGACGCCGAGCGCTGCCTGAAGAAGATGAAGCACTACGCCGACCTCGGCGTCGACGAGCTGATTTGTTACGTGCAGTTCGGCTACCACTCGCATGAGTCGGTGATGCGCACGATCGAGATCCTCGGCAAGGAAGTGCTGCCCGAGATCGAGCGCTACAAGCCGCCCGTGTCGAAGCAGGAGCTGCCGCCGCGCACGGAACCGCTCGCGAAGTTCGTCGACTGAGCGCGCGAAGGCATCGGCCAGCGTGAGCGCCGCGCGACCCGCCGACGTGGAGCCGTACCTGCGCGGCTGCGCGTGGCCCGCAGGCGAGCTCGGCCCGTATCCGCGCTGCGATCCTGGGCCGCTCGGGCTGCGCTTGCCGGCCGACACCCGCGCGAGCGCCGCGCTGCCGGTTGGCGTGCGCCTCGAATTCGAGGGCGCGTGCGACGCGATCGAGATCGCGTATCGCACCGAGACGCGCGAGCTCGGCTACCGCGGCGCCGGCGCGGGCACGCGGTTCGTTCTGTTCCGCGATGGCGCGCGCGTGAGCGAGGCGGAAGCCGCGCTCGGCGAGGGCGCCGT
>DASTOI010000837.1:0-2576 GCA_035762585.1 Myxococcota bacterium | reverse complement strand
TGACGCGCGAAGTCGCAGGCGTCGGCCGCGGGATGCGCGCCCTCGCCGCCCGCGAGCGGCAGGCTCATCAGGTAGGCGTCCAGTGAGACCGAGGTGTGGACGTGGAGATCGCCGAACAGGATTTGTTGGGTGCTCGACTCGGCGGCACAGGGAGGTGAATCGGGATCGGCAGCAGAGCGGATGCAGCCGGCGGCGCCTTGCGCCGCGGCTGATCCGCTGAGCGCGTCGCGCGCGCTGGGGTCCGCGCTTTGCGCCTCCAGCGCGGCGAGCGCTTCGCGTTGCGCCTCGGCGCGCGCGCTCGCCACGTGACTCGGAATCGGCGCGCCGCGGATCTCGCCGGGCCCCTCGTGCGCGCCGAACACGCCGCGCCCGAGCGCGATGAACAGCCCGAGCAGCGCGAGCCCGAGCGCGCCCGCGAGCAGGATGCGTGCGCGGGTCACGATCTCGCATCCGCGAGGACACGCGGCGCACGCCCGGTCGCGCCCGCGAGCAGCAGGCGCGCGCGCGTCACGATGGCGCGCCGGCGAGGAAGCGCAGCGCGACGGCGGCGTGCAGCGCGACGCCGAACGCCATGCCGTCCTCGTCGATCAGCATGCGGTTCGAATGGCACGGCGCAGGATCGGTGGCGCCCGGTGGACGCAGGCCGAGGAACACCATCGCGCCCGGCGTGCGCTGCAGCACGAACGAGAAGTCTTCGGCGCCCATCACCGGCGCTTCGAACTCGATCGCGCCACGCGGGCCGAGCAGCTCGCGCGCGACGCGCTGCGAGAATTCGACGAATCCGGCGTCGTTGATCGTGACGGGGTAGCCGCGCATCAGCGTCACGCGCGCGTCGACGCCGTGCGCCTGCGCGATGCCGCGCGCGACGCGTTCGAGCCCCTCGTGCGCGCGAGCGCGCGAGCGCTCGGAGAGCGCGCGGATCGTGCCCTGCAGGTCGACGGTCTCGGGAATCACGTTGCCGGTGGTGCCGCCCGCGATGCGCGTGACCGTAATCACGACGGGATCCGAGACCGGAATATCGCGCGTCACGAACGTCTGCAGCGCGGTCGTGATCTCACAGGCCGCAGGAATTGGGTCGCGGCAATCGTGCGGCATCGACGCGTGCCCGCCCTTCCCCTTCACCGAGACGCTGAAGAAGTCCGCGGACGCGAGCAGCGCGCCGGCGCGCGTGCCGATCGTGCCGCTCGGCAAAAGCGGCGTGATGTGGATCGCGAACGCCGCGTCGGCCTGCGGCAAGCCCTCGTCGAGCATCACCTGCGCGCCGGCGAAGCCCTCTTCGCCGGGCTGGAACATGAAGACGATCTCGCCCGTGAACGCGTCGCGTTGCTCGCACAGGAGGCGCGCTGCGCCGGCGAGCATCGCGGTGTGCGCGTCGTGGCCGCACGCGTGCATCGCGCCGGCGCGCCGCGAGCGGAACGGGAGATCGTTGTCCTCGGGCATCGGCAGCGCGTCGGTATCGGCCCGTAACAAGATGCGCCGGCCGGGCTTCGCGCCGCGCAGCGTCGCGACCAAGCCGCTCGACTTCTGGTGCTGCGCGATCTCGAGCGGCAGCCCCGCGAGCTGCTCGAGCACGCGCCCACGCGTCGCCGGATTCGCGAGCCCTAGCTCGGGATCCTGATGGATCGCGCGGCGCAGCGCCGTCAGCTCGGGCTGCAGCTTGCGGGCGGACTCGAGCAGCGCCGCGAGATCGCTCATCAGGGCCTCCGGTCCGCGCATTCTGGCACGCGCGCGCGGCGCTTGCTCCGCACGCGAGCGGAACGCTTGCTCCGCACGCGAGCGGAACGCTTGCTCCGCACGCGAGCGGAACGCTTGCTCCGCACGCGAGCGAAACGCTTGCTCCGCGCGCGGCGCCGCAGCAGCCTCCGCCGCCCGCATGCGCACCCTCGCCGACCGCATCGACTCGCTGGCCCGCACGCAGCCCGACGCGCCCGCTTTCCTCGGCGACGCGGGCGCGCTCTCGTGGCGCGAGTACGCGGAGCGCACGGATCGCTTCGCCGCGCACTTGGCGAGCCTCGGCCTCCTGCCCGGCGAACGCGTGGCGGTGCTGCTGCCCGATGGCCCGGGCGTGCACGTCGCGTACGTCGCGTGCGAGAAGGCCGGGCTGATCGTGACGGGAATCGGGCCGCGCGCGGGGCGCGAGGAGATCCGGCACCTGCTCGCGAAGTCGGGCGCTGCGGCGCTCGTCTCGCGCGCGACGGCTCGCGAGCTCGACCTGCGCGCGCTGTTCGCCGAGCTCGCAGCGAGCGCAAGCGCCGCTTCGGCGCGCGCAGCGAGGCGGAGTCATCGGAGCCGAGCGGAGTCGAACGGTGGCCTCCGCGTCGGCGAGCGCCCGAGTGGCCGAACTTCTTCACCGCCGCCGGGCCGCTCGCCGCTGCGCGCGCACGTCGTGAGCGATCGCCAGCTCGATCCGGGCGATGCTTGTTACGGGAGCGATCCGGAACGCGCCTCGCCCGCCGCGGCCGAGCTCAGCTCACGCCGCCTCGGCGTGGAAGACTTGTTCCTGCTCAACTCGACGTCGGGCACGACCGGCCTTCCCAAATGCGTCACGCATCATCAGGCGCGCTGGTTCCACTTCC
>DASTOI010000836.1:0-5943 GCA_035762585.1 Myxococcota bacterium | reverse complement strand
CTTCCGTGCGCTGGCCGTACGCGCGCGCGATCTCCTCGTCGAAGGCGAGGAAGAGCTGCGGGCGGAGCAGCGCGAGCAGCGCGGCGACGACGAGCGCGCCGCCGAGCGCGAGCAGCGCGAGCTCGCCGTTCGTCACGGCGAGCACGTTTCCGAAGAGGTACCCGAAGAGCTCCTGCTGCGCGCCGTGCTCGAGGCTCGCGAGCACGACGCCGAGCGCCATCGCGCCCGAGAAGAACACGCCGATCACGGTGTCGCGGCCGAGCCCGCTCCGCGAGCCGGCGAGCGCGATGCCGAGCGCGACCACGAGCGCGAACGCGCCGCCGGTCAGCAGCGGCGAGACGCCCAATAACAAGCCGAGCGCGACGCCGCCGAGCGCCGAGTGGGAGATGCCGACGCCGATGAACGCGAGCCGGCGCAGCACGACGAAGAATCCGAGCACGCCGCAGACGGCGCCGACCAGGGCGGCCGCCGCGAAGGCACGCTGCATGAACGCGTACTCGAGCATTCGCGTTCGCCCTAAGCCTTCTCTCGCTGCGCGCGCATTGGGCGCGCGCCAGTCAGTGCGACGAGCGCCGCCGCGCCGGCTTCCTTCTGGTCTTTGCCCCACGGCGCGCCTGCGGCCTTGCCGAGCGCCGTGAGCAGCGCGTCGAGCCGGGCGCGCGGGATGCCCAGCGCGTGGGCCGCGGCGTCGAGCGCCGACTTGTCAGGCAACGTCGTCAGCCTCAGTTCGGCGGCACGCGCGCCCTCGGCCAATGCGTTGCGGAACAGCTCGCCTTCGGCTTTGTGCATGCGGAAGTGCACGGACAGGATCTCGTCCGTGCTCCATGCGGGCATTCCCGATCCGATCAGCACGCCGCAGCCGCACACGTCGTGTCCGTCCTTCTCGCAGCGATCGCGCGCGGCGCGCATCTCGCGCGCGGCGATCCGGTGCGCGGACGCGACGCCGCGCTTCACGACGTCGCGCGCGTCCTCGGGCTCGAGCCCTTCCGCGGCGTGATAGGGCTGCTTCGCCCACTCGTGGCCGTCCGGCGGCACGAGCTCGACGCGCGAGCGCTCGACGAGCTGCGGCTCGCGCGCGTCGCCGCCGAGCGCGACCAGCGCAGCCCAGCCCGAGTGCGCCTTCCAGCCGAGCGCGACCCTCATCTCGCGACTCCTCGCTCCATCCCTAATGCCCCGGCCCGTGGCGCCCGTGATGCTCGAGCTCGCCGGCGAGGAAGTCGAACTCGCACGCGTAGGCGGCCTTCAGCGCGTGGCTGTGCACCACGTCGTCGGGCCGGCCGTGGATGTGCATGCGCTTGTTGATGCAGACGAGCTGATCGGCCTGGCCCGCGAGCGCGACGAGGTCGTGCGAGACCGCGAGCACCGCGAGCTCGAGGTCGCGCTGCAGCGTCCGTAACAACGCGTAGAACTCGTGCTCGGCCGGCAGGTCGAGCCCGATCGTCGGCTCGTCGAGCACGAGCAGCGCGCGGCTCGCGCACAGCGCCTGCGCGAGCGTGACGCGGCGCTGCAGGCCGCCCGAGAGCTGCCCGACCGGGCGCTCTGCGTGCTCCGCGATGCCGACGCGCGCGAGCGCCTCGAGCGCGGCCGCGCGGTCCGCCGCGTTCGCGCGCAGCGCGAAGCCGCCGCCGAGGCGCCCGAGCAGCACCACGTCGAGCGCGCTCGCGGGAAACGCTTCTGGGATCGCGCTGCGCTGCGGCACGTAGCCGATGCCGCGCCGCGCATGCTCGCCGGGCTTCGCGCCGAGCACGCGAATCTCGCCCGCGGCGATCGGATGCAGCCCGAGGATCGCCTTCAGCAGCGTCGTCTTGCCCGCGCCGTTCGGACCGCAGATGCCGACGAACTCGCCCGGCGCGACCGCGAACGCGATGTCCTCGAGCACGACGTCGTCGCCGCGCTTCACGGTGACGTGCTCGAGCGCGACGACCGGCGCGCTCATGGCGCGTCTTCCCCGAGCGCGGCGGCGAGCCGGCGCGCATTCCATTCCATCAGCGCGGGATAGCTCGCGCGCTCGGGCACGTTCGGATGGCCGAGCGGGTCCAACAGGACGACGCGCGCGCCGAGCTCCTCCGCGACGATCCGCGCGACGTGCGGGCCCTGCTGCGGTTCGACCAGCACGACGCGCACGTTCGCTGTGCGAGCGGCGCGGATCAGCTCGGCGAGATGGCGCGGCGTGGGCTCCTCCGCGCCGTGCGCCTGCACCGCGCCGAGATCGACGAGGCCGTAGCGCGTCGCGAAGCCGCCCCAGCTCGGGTGGAACGAGATGAACGCCGCGCCGCGGAGGCGCGCGAAGCGCGCGGCGAGCGCTTCGTCGAGCGCGAACAGCGCGAGCGCGCTCTCGATGCGGCGCGACCCGAGCGCGGCCTTCGCGCTCGGGTCGCGCGCCGCGAACGCAGCTTCGAGCGGCGCGAGCGCGGCGAGCGCCGCGTACGGATCGAGCCAGAAGTGCGCGCAGTCGGAATCGTGCGCCTTGCAGGCCGGCCCCAGCTCGACCCAGTCGCGATTGCCGGCGCCGGCGAGGGGCGCCGCCCAGTCGTCGATCTCATTGCCCGCGCGCAATAACAGATCGGCCCGTGCGACCGCGGCCATCGCGCTCGGCCGCGGCTCGAACGCGTGCGGGCTCGCGCCGGGCGGCACGAGCGTCGTGCAGGAAACGCGCTCGCGGGTGAGCTCGCGCGCGAGCATGCAGAGCGGCTCGATCGTCGCGACGACGCGCAGCGGCCGCGACGCTTCGATCGGAGCCGCGGCGGCGGCGGGCCAAGCGGCGGCCAGCGCGGCGAGCGCGAGGGCGAGCGCGCCGCGCCCTAACACACGGCCTCGCGCTCGGAGAAGCCCTCGGGCTCGAGCTGGATCGTCGCGTGGTAGATCCCGAAGCGATCGCGCAGCTCGTGCGTGAGGCGCCCGAGCAGCTCGTGCGCGTCCGCGTCGGACGCGCCGTGCACGTGGCAGGAGAGCGAGACGAGGCCGCTCGTGATCGTCCAGACGTGGAGATCGTGCACCGAGACGACGCCGGGCTGCGCGGCCAGCGCGCTACGCAGTGCGTCGACGTCGACGTGGCTCGGCGCCGCCTCCAGCAGCACGTCGACCGTCTCGCGCAGTAGCAGCCACGCCGAGCGCAGCACCAGCGCGGCGATCGCGAGGCTCGCGAGCGGGTCGGCGATGCGCAGGTCCGCGAGCCAGAGCGCGGCGCCCGACGCGATCGCCGCGACGCTGCCGAGCGCGTCCGAGACGACGTGCAGCCACGCGCCGCGCATGTTGAGCCCGGCGTCGCGCGCACCGTGCAGCAGCGCCATGCCGGCGAGATTCACCGCGAGCCCGCCCGCGGCGACCGCGAGCACCGCGCGCCCGTCGACCGCCGGCGGCGCCTCGAAGCGGTGGATTGCTTCGAGGCCGATCAAGATGGAGACGACGACCAGCGCGACGCCGTTCGCGAGCGCAGCGAGGATCTCCGCGCGCTGGTAGCCGAACGTGTGCGCCGCGGGAGCAGGCCGATCGACGAGCCACATCGCGAACAGCGCGAGCGCGAGCGAGCCGGCGTCGGCGAGCATGTGGCCTGCGTCCGCGAGTAGCGCGAGCGAGCCGGTCAGGTAGCCGGCGATCGCCTCTGCCACGAGGTACGCGGCCACGAGCGCGAGCGCGGCCGTGAGACGGCGCCGCGACGCGGCGCGCCCGTGGGCGCGAGCGTCGCGCGCGTTGCGGGCCCCGGCGCGGCCGTGCGCGTGGTCGTGATGAGCGTGGGCATGCATGCGCGCCACCGATCATCCGCGCTGCGCGCGCGGGGCGCTAGCCACGCGCGGTGCGCGTTCGGGGTCTGACCCCATGGTCACGCTGTGTGACGCATCGCGGCGCGGATTCGAGGCTCGGGATGCATGAGCGCCGCCTGCAGCGCGCGATTGCGTTCGAGACCGGTCGCCTCGGCGCCGACCGAAAGCGTCCGCGCGTCATGCAGCGCAACGGGACGCGAGCGCGCTCGGCGTTGACTCCGCGCCGCGCGTCCGCTTCCTTCGCGCGCCGCATGCGTCTCTCGCAGCAGCTTCGTCGCCTCGGGCCCGCGCTTCTCGCGGCCGCGCTGCTGCTCGCGTCGCTCGCAAGCGCGGCGCATACGCATCTCGGCGCCGGGACCGCCGAGTCCGCGATCGCGTCGACCGCACCGCAGCAGGCCACGCCCGCCGCGAGCTTCGATCTCGACTGCGCGCTGTGCGCCGCGGCCTCGCGCCTCGCGCACGGCACGAGCCTCGCGCCGGCGCGCCTCCCCGATCTCGCGCTCGCGCGCTTCCACGCGCATCACGCGGGCGACGTCGCGCCGCCGCGCGTCGACCTCGCACGCCGCGAAGCGCGCGCTCCGCCTCGGCTCGGCTGAATCGCCCGCGCGCGGCCCTGTGCCGTGCGCCCGCCTCGCGCGCGAGTGCGCCGCGGGGCCGTGCTCAGCCATTCGCCACCGAGGTCTCTCATGCGACTTGCTCTCGCTTGCGCCGGCGCGTTCGCAGCCGTGCTCGCGCTCTCTCCCGCGTTCTCCCAAGAAGCTCCTGCCGAATCCTCCGAGACGTCCGAGCCCGCCGACGCTCACGCTTCGCCCGATCGCAGCTCCGGTCTAGAGGAGATCGTGATCACCGCCTCCGGCCACGAGCGCTCGCGCTTCGACCTGCTGCAGAGCACCAACGTGCTGAGCGGCGAGGAGCTCGAGCGCGAGACGCGCGCGACGCTCGGCGACACGCTCGCGCGCGAGCCGGGCATCGCGGCGAGCGGCTTCACCGCCGGCGCGAGCCGCCCGGTGATTCGCGGCCAAGACGGCCCGCGCGTGCGCGTGCTGCAGAACGGCGTCTCGACGGGCGACGTGTCGGTCGTGAGCGCGGACCACGCGGTCTCCGCCGAGCCGCTGCTCGTCGAACGCATCGAGGTGCTGCGCGGCGCCGGCACGCTGCGCTACGGCAGCAGCGCGATCGGCGGCGTCGTCAACGTGATCGACGGCAGCATCCCGAGCGAGCTGCCCGAAGGCGGGTACGACGGGGTGCTGTCGGGCAGCTACGACCTCAACGCCGACGAGCGCAGCGCGGCCGGCTTGTTGCGGGGCGAGCTCGGCGGCGGCTTCGTGCTGAGCGCCGACGGCTTCTTCCGTCGCGCGGGCAATACCGACATCCCCGGCAGCTCTTGGACCGCGGCCGAGCGCGCTGCGAGCGGCCCGGCGTTCGGCTCGGACGTGCGCGGCGACATCCCGAACAGCGGCCAGCGCACGTGGAACGCGCGGCTCGGCGGCTCGCGCGTTTGGGACGCGGGATTCGCCGGCTTTTCGTACACGCGCAACGAGTCGCGTTACGGCGTGCCGGTCTCGGAGGAGGGCGAGCCGATCGACATCGATCTCGTCCAGAACCGCTACGACGCCGCGGGCGCGTGGGGCGCCGAGCTCGGGCCGTTCGCGCGCGCGAGCCTGCGCTTCACGCGCTCCGACTACGAGCACACCGAGCTCGAGGGCGAGGAGCCCGGCACGCTGTTCGAGAACGACGAGAACGAGCTGCGCGCGGAGCTCACGCAGAAGGAGTGGAACGCGCTCGACGGCGTGGTCGGCTTCCAGTGGCGCTCGCGCGAGTTCGCGGCGATCGGCGCGGAGGCGCTGGTGCCGCCGGGCGATTCGCAGCAGTACGCGTTGTTCGCGGTCGAGGAGTGGCATGGGGAGCCGGTCGGAGTCGAGGCCGGCCTGCGCGTCGAGCGCACACTGGCCGACGCGAGCGGCCTCCCGAGCCGGAGCTTCACGACCTGGAGTGCCTCGCTCGGCGCGAGCGTGACGCCGACCGACTCGACACTGCTCGGTGTCACGGTCTCGCGCACCGAGCGCCCGCCGACGCCCGAGGAGCTCTACTCGAACGGCCCGCACTTCGCGTCGGGGAGCTTCGAGGTCGGCGATGCGTCGCTCGACCCGGAGACCGCGTACGGCGTAGAAGTCACTGCGCG
>DASTOI010000835.1:0-2815 GCA_035762585.1 Myxococcota bacterium | reverse complement strand
CCCGCGTCCGCGGAGGCCGCAGGAGACGCCTAGATCTGGGGCTTCGGCACGCTCGGAGGCGGTGTGACGACGGGCGTGGACTTCTTCGCGGTCCCCATCTTCAGCTGCCCAATGATCACCGCGCCGTCCTCCATCACGAGGCTCGGCGTCTCGACATTGCCGTCCACGCGGCCGGTCTTGTGCACGACTACGCGCGAGGCGGCGACGATGTCACCCGCCACTGCACCGCTGATGATCACCACCTGCGATCGCACGTTCGCCTCGATCACCCCCGTCTCGCCGACCACGAGCGTGTTCTCGCTCGAGATCTGGCCCGAGAAGTGGCCGTCGATGCGCACCGTGTCCTTGAAGGACAGCTTGCCCTCGAACGAGGAGCCCTGGTCGATGAACGCCGTGAGCGCGCCGAGATCGGCGCCTCCGCCCGTGGACGGCTGCGACTCGAAACCCGACTTGCGCCCGAACGCCATGCGACTTCCCCTCCGTGTTTCGCGCGAATCGGCGGCTCCGACAGAAAGCTTGAGGCCCGAGCGCGCCCGCGCGCGTGGCTTTCGAGCCGCACGCTCGTAGACTGCGCCGCCCATGACCGACGCCCGCGAAAAGCTGACGGCGGCGCTGCGCGCGGGACGCGTGCACGGCGCCTACCTGTTCGCCGGTCCGGGCGAGCCGCCGCGCCGCGCTGCGCTCTGGTTCGTGCGCGCGCTCGCCTGCTCCAGCCCCGGCGACGGCGAGCTCCCGTGCGAGACGTGCGCCGCCTGCCGGCGCTCGCGCAGCGGCGAGGCGCTCCCGCTCGACGGCGACGGCAAGAGCGGCCCGCTCTACCGCCACGTCGGCGAGCATCCGGACTTGTTATGGGTGGAGCGCGGCGAGGAGAAGACGCGCGTCACGATCAAGCAGGTGCGCGCGCTCCAGGACGTGTTCCGCTTGAAGGGCGCGTCGAGCGGCCGCCGCGCGGCGGTGGTCGCCGATGCGGAGTGGCTGAATCAAGAAGCGCAGAACGCGCTCCTGCGAACGATCGAAGAGCCGCCGCCGCGCACGACGTTCGTGCTCGTGTGCGCGAGCCCGGCCGGCCTGCTCGCGACCGTGCGCTCGCGCTGCCTACGCATCGACTTCCCGCTCGAGCGCGCGCCGAGCCCGACCAGCGCCGACGCGCCGGAGGAGGTGCGCGCGCTCGCCGAGCGGATCGCGAACGCGGCGCACTGCTCGCTGCCCGAGCTGCTCGACTGGGCCGAGGAGTTCCGCGGCCCGCGCGCGATCGCGGCCGCGGGCGTGAATCAGCTGCTCGCGGTCGGCTCCGCGTGGCTCCACGAGCAGATCGGCCGCGCGGCCCAGCAGGGCGCGGAGCCGAGCGCAGCGCTCGAAGCGTTCGCGACGCTCGCGGACTGCCGGCGCGCGCTCGCGCAGCGCAACGCGAATCCGCAGATGGTCGCCGAGCGCGCGCTGCTCTCGCTGCGCGAGGCGCAGCCATGAGCGATTCGTTCTACGTCACGACGCCGATCTATTACGCGAACGGCGATCCGCACATCGGCCACACCTACACGACGATCCTCGCCGACACGCTGGTCCGCTGGCATCGCCTGCACGGCCGTGACGCGTTCTCGGTCTCCGGAACCGACGAGCACGGCGAGAAGATGGTCGAGGTCGCCGCGAAGAACGGCGAGACGCCGCGCCAGCTCGTCGACCGCGTCGCGGAAACCTTCCAGTCCACCTGGAAGGAGCTGGGGATTGCGCCAGATGACTTCGTTCGCACCACGAGCCCGAGACACACGCGGAACGTGCAGGCGCTCCTGAAGCGCGTACATGATGGTGGCTGGTTCGAGCTTCGCTCTTACGAAGGCGACTACTGCGTAGGCTGCGAGCGCTTTCTGACCGAGCGTGAGCTCGTCGACGGAAAGTGCCCCGATCACGAGCGCGTGCCCGAGCGCCGGCGCGAGTCGAACTATTTCTTCCTGATGAGTCGGGAATTCGATTGGCTACGCGCCCACATCGAGGCCAATCCCGCTTTCATCCGTCCCGAGCGTTATCGCAACGAAGTACTCGGCATGCTGCGCGACACCAGCGGCCTCGGCGATCTCTCGATCTCGCGGCCGAAATCCCGTCTCGAGTGGGGTATCGAGCTGCCGTTCGACGCCGAGCACGTTTGTTACGTCTGGTTCGACGCCCTGATCGCCTACCTGACGGGTGCCGGCTTCGATGGCTCGCGGCAAGTGGACGCGCAGCCGGCGGAATTCGTCGCTCGCTGGGGAACGGTCGCGGCGCCGAATGCCGAGCATTTGATCGCCAAAGACATCTTGAAACAGCACGCAGTCTTCTGGCCGATCATGCTGAAGGCGATGGGCCTCCCGGTCCCGAAACGGCTCAACGTGCACGGCTACTGGAACGTCGACGCGCGCAAAGTCTCGAAGAGCCTCGGCAACATGATCTCGCCGCTCTTGCTGCGCGATCGCTACGGCTTCGAGCAGGCCCGCTACTTCTTGTTACGGGAGATGAGCTTCGGCAACGACGCGAACTTCACGGAGGAGGCGCTGGTCGAGCGCGTGAACGCCGACCTCGCGAACAACATCGGGAACCTGCTCTCCCGCACGCTGAATCTCGTCGAGAAGTACTGCGATGCGCGAGTTCCCAAGCCGGCGAGCAGCGAGGAACCTCAATCGCTCCGTGACGCTTGGAGCAAGGCTGGCGTCGTGAACCCGGCAATGGACGAGCTCCGATTCCACCTCGCTCTCGAGGCGATCACTGGGATTTCGACGGCTGCCAATCGATACGTGGATGACTGCGCGCCGTGGAAGCTGGCTAAGGAGCCGAACGGAGGATCGGC
>DASTOI010000834.1:0-5103 GCA_035762585.1 Myxococcota bacterium | reverse complement strand
AGCGCGGAGCGACTGCGTCGCGAGCGACGTCGAGATGCGCGCCGCGAGCGAGGCCGAAGTGCGCGCGTACGTCGCGTGCGGCGAGCCGCTCGACAAGGCGGGCGCGTACGCGCTCCAGGGCGAAGGTCGCAAGTTCGTGACCCGCGTGATCGGCAGCGAGAGCAACGTGATCGGCCTGCCGCTGGACGAGACGCTCGCGCTGCTGCGCGCGGCCGGCTTCGCGGCGCCGCGATGAGCGCGATCGCGCAGAACGTGGCAGCGCTGCGCGAGCGCATCGAGGCCGCCGCGCTGCGCGCGGGGCGTCGCGCCGCCGACGTGACGCTCCTCGGCGTCGCGAAGAAGCAGAGCGTCGATGCGGTCGTAGCGGCGGTCGCCGCGGGCGTGCGCGAGATCGGCGAGAACTTCGCGCAGGAGGCGCGCGAGAAGATCCCGCGCGTGCGCGAGCTGCTCGCCGCGCGCGGGCTGCCGGAGCCGCGCTGGCACTTCCTCGGCCAGCTGCAGCGCAACAAGGCGCGCCTCGTCGCGCCGCTGTTCGACTGCGTGCAGACCGTCGATCGCATCGATCTTGCGCAGGAGCTCTCGCGGCGCGCCGCGGCGGCCGGCCACACGCTCGAGGTGCTGCTGCAGGTGAACGTCGACGCCGAGCCGCAGAAAGGCGGCGCCGAGCCGAGCGAGCTCGAGACCCTGCTCGCCGCGACACGCGCGCTGCCCGCGCTTGCGGTGCGCGGCCTGATGGCGATCCCGGAGCCGCGCGCCGACATGCGCCCCGCGTTCGCGCGGCTGCGTAGCCTGAGAGATGATCTCGAACGCACGAGCGGCGCGGCGCTGCCGGTGCTCTCGATGGGAATGTCGGACGACTTCGAGGCGGCGATCGCGGAGGGCGCCACCTGCGTGCGGATTGGAACCGCGCTGTTCGGCGCGAGGGGGGCTGCGACATGACGACCTCGGCGCTCGCATCGGCGACGATCGGCCTGCTCGGCGGTGGGGCGATGGGCGAGGCGCTCGCCGCCGGCGTGCTCGCGGCGGGCGTGCCGAAAGAGCGCGTCTGCGCGGCCGACCCCGAGGCCGCGCGCCGCGAGCATCTCGCGAAGACCCTCGGCGTGCGCACGAGCGCGAGCAACGGCGACGCCGCGGCGAGCGACCTCGTCGTGATCGCTGTGAAGCCCGGCCTCGTGAAGAGCGTGCTCTCCGCGCTGGGAGGCCCTGACAACTCGGCGCTCGCGAAGCCGCTCTGGGTCTCGATCGCTGCGGGCGTCTCGATCACCGCGCTCGAGAGCGCGCTGCCGCGCGGCGCACGCGTCGTGCGCGCGATGCCGAACACGCCCGCGCTCGTGCGCGCCGGCGCGACCGCCTACAGCCCGAACGCCGCCTGCAGCGCCGCCGACCGCGCGCTCGCGCGCGCGCTGTTCGAGGGCGTCGGCCTCGCCTGGGAGTGCCCGAGCGAGTCATTACTGGACGCCGTCACGGGCCTCTCCGGCAGCGGCCCCGCCTACGTGTTCGTGCTGCTCGAAGCGCTGAGCGACGCCGGCGTCCGCATGGGCCTCCCGCGCGACGCCGCGAGCGCGCTCGCGACGCAGACGGTGTTAGGCAGCGCGAAGCTCGCGCAGCAAACCGGCCGGCATCCGGCCGCGCTGAAGGACCAGGTCACGTCGCCTGGCGGCACGACGATCGCGGGCCTCGAGCGGCTGGAGGCGGGAGGATTCCGCGCCGCGCTGCACGAGGCGGTGGCGGCGGCCACGAGGCGCAGCAAGGAATTAGGGAGCTGAGCGCCCCCGCCACGCTCAGACGCTGACGCGAGTGCCGTCGAAGCGGGTCAGCGAGAACGCGCCGGGGCTCGTGAAGCAGAGCGCCTGCTCTTCGAGGACGCCGAGGGCGATCGCCTCGCCGAGGCGCAGCGACTCCGTGTAGTCCGTGCGCCAGTGAATTCCCGCGAAGTTGCGGCCCATCGCGATGTTGGCGGCCAGCTTGTCGAGCTCGCCGCCGACGGTCAGCGCGTCGGCGTCGGGGCCGGTGTAAGCAACCAGCGCGGTGCCGTCGGCGCTCGCGACCGCCGGGTTGGGCAGCGCGTACGACTCGTCGAACCAGGCCTTCAGAATCGTCACGCAGGCTCCAGCAACCGTCGCGTGGCCGGCGCCGTACGCGGGATGCAGCGGACAGCCCTCCGGGTACGCCTGCGGCAGCAAGAAGCTTCCGTGCCGGCTCCAAATCTCATCGAGCGCCGCAGAGTCCAGGATCTCCGGATCGATCCGGTATTCCGCGACGCCGGTGCGGTGATGGTGGATCCGGCCCCCGAACTGCTCGGGCCGTTGACGTCGATGCACGTACCACTTCTGGAACCAGACGGCCTTCAGCGCCCGCGTCGCGACCTCGGTCACGAGACTCAGCACGTGGGGATCGCCGAAGGTCGCAAAGCCGTCGGTCGTGCTCAGCTCGCGGTAGGGATTGCCCGGATCGAGCGGCGCGCCGATGCCCAGCAGCATGAGGCAGGCGTTCAGATAGGCCTGATACAACGCGTCGATCTGCACGTACGCGGCCAAGTCACGGCCGTTCCTGACGAAGCGCTGGGTCGAGTCGTAAGAGACTGAGTCCACGGGTAGCTCGCCTCGCTGGAGGCGGAGCCACTCGCCGAAGTCGGTCACGAAGTCCGAGCGAGGGAGGAAGGTGAGCTGGCGCTGGCCGATCGTGAGCGTCCCATACGGAACATCGCCCAGCAGGAACTGGGACACGTAGGGACCGGCGACGTCGCCTGCGGTGAAGCCTCGGAAGAGCGTTGCGGGAGTGACTCGGTCGCCTTGCTTCGGGCCCCGGAAGTCGCTGAACGCGGAGAGGTCCTCGCTCGCCGACGCGGTCAGCGGGTCGAATTCGTAGTCGGTGAACGCGACATCGCGCGCCAGCGCCATCCAATAGAGCTCCGCCATCTCGCTCGAGCTCTGCGGGGCGTCGATGCGGGGCGCGGGCGGAATCGCGAGGTGGTGCGAGTCCGGGCCCTCGAGGTCGAAGGCGCGGCCCGCTTGCGGATTGCGCAGTGGACGCGCGCCGCCCAACGGAATCGCCTCGAAGTCGCGCTTGTCGCCCGTCTCGAGCGCGTGCAGCAGCGCGCGGTACGCGCGGGGATCGACCTCGCCGAGCGCGTCGTGCGGGAGGCCCTTCGTGAAATTCGCGACGAAGGGGTAATCGCGCTCCTCCCCATTTGGGTGATGCGCGGGCAACGGCCGCTCGAATGCGACGCGCGCCGCGCGCAGGCGCGTCTCGAACGCGTCGCGGCGCCGTCGCAGCCCCTTCGCCGGCGTCGCATCCGGATTGAAGCCGGCGGCGTGGGCGGCGCGAGCGTTGATGGTCGCAGCCAGAGCCGCGCCCACTCCGACCGACCCGAGGAAGCTGCGCCGCGTGAGCTGCGCTTCGTCGCCCATCGGTATCTCCGGGACTCACTCCCGCCCGCGCAGTCTCCTCCCGGCTTCTCGACGAATCAATCGAGAAATCCCGAGATTCGCCGAGTCGCCGCTCTCGGCATCCGTCGGTGTAGCTCGGTGTAGTTCGAATTCTCACTGAGTTGCTCGCTTCGCTTCTTGACTTCGGCACGCGGCGCGCGCCTACTGGCGAAGCCGGCCTCCACCGCGGGCTTGGTGTCCAGCGGTCAACCGTTCGCTCGACGCGAACGACTCGAAGGAGAGTGGTGTGAACATTCACAGCGCGATGAGAATGGGCTTCGGCTGCAGCGTCGTGTGGGCTGCGCTCGCGCTGGCTTCCCCAGCGACTGCGCAGACCAGCTTCCGTCCCGAGCGGAGCACGATGACGGGCGACATCGTCTATCGCTCCGCGACGATGCTGGTCCGGAGCAAGGATGGGATCACGGGAACCATCCACACTTCGGGACTCACTCCTGGCTTCGTCTACACCGCATGGTTCGCGATCTTCAACAACCCAGAGAATTGCTTCACGCGGCCGTGCACACCGAACGACATCATGAACAACCCCGCGGTGCAGGGTTCGCTCTTGGGCTTCGGAGGGCAGCTCGCCGATCTCGACGGCACCGCCGACTTCGGAGAGACGCGTGCGGTGGGCGATGCGACGAACGCGTTCTTCGGACCGGGCTTGCTCAATCCGAAGCGTGCTGAAATCCATCTCGCGGTCCGCTCCCATGGGCCGGCCTCGATGGATCCGGCCGTGTTCGCCGAGCAGCTGACGACGTTCAACGGCAACTGTCCGCCCAACACCTGCATGACGATTCAGGCGGCGGTGCACGCGCCGAAGTAGGCCTCGGAGGCGGACGACGGCGGCGCCGCGTCCGCCTCTCAGGCCCCGAGCGGCTCAAGGCGCCGCGCGCTCGCGCCGATGCGTTGCCGATTCCTGCGCGCGCAGCTCACGCGCAGGCGGAGGCACCGGTGCGTCTCACGCCGCTCGACATTCGCAGCCAGCGCTTCGCTTCGCGGCTTCGCGGGATCGACGGCGGCGAGGTCGAGAACTTCCTGCACCTGGTGAGCGAGGACTACGCGTCGCTCTCGCGGGAGCGCGATCACCTCGAGGCGAAAGTGCGCGAGCTCGAGGCGCGCGTCGCGGATCTGCAGAGCAATGAGAAGCTGATGCGGGATACGCTGGTCACCGCGCAACAGCTCGCGGACGACTTGCGTCAGACCGCGATTCGAGAGTCCGAAGTGCGCGTGTCGGAGGCGGAGGTGAAGGCGGAGAAGGTGCTCGACGCCGCGCACCGGCGCGCGTCGAAGCTCTCCGAGGACATCCGCGAGCTGCGCGCGCTGCGCGGGCGTCTCGCGCAGGCGCTGCGGCAGACGGTCGAGACGCACCTCTCGCTGATCGACGCGATTCAGGAAGCCGCCGATGCGGATCTCGGCGAGCGGACCGAGCGGGGGGCGCGGCCCTGACCCGACCGCCGGGCGGTCGCGCGTTTCGCGCCGCTGGCCCACTGTGGCGCGATGACGGTTGCGCACACGGTCTCCGAGACCGGCATCGCGTTCTGGATCCGCGCGTCGCCGGGCGCAAGGCGCGAGGCAGTCGGCGGCTCGCATGGGGACGCGCTCCGCGTCGCGGTCTCGGCGCCGCCGGTCGACGGGCGCGCAAATGCGGCCTGCGTCGCCGCGCTCGCGAGCG
>DASTOI010000833.1:0-2703 GCA_035762585.1 Myxococcota bacterium | reverse complement strand
GACGACGAGAAGACGCTCGACGAGCTGCGCGCGCGCATCCAGAAGACGATCGACTACGTGCGCACGTTCTCGCCGGCGAAGCTCGAGGGCTCCGAGACGCGCGAGATCACGATCCCGCGCCCGGACGGTGCGCTCACGGTGAACGGCGAGACTTTCCTGAAGCGCCTCTCGCTCCCGAACTTCCTCTTCCACTGCACGATGACGTACGCGCTGCTCCGCCAGGGCGGCGTCGAGCTCGGGAAGATGGACTTCTTAGGGAAGCCGTAGGCGCGCGCGGCTCAGATCCGCTCGACGATCGTTGCCGTTCCCATTCCGCCGCCGGTGCACATCGCGACGAGGCCGGTCGTCTTGTCCTGGCGTTCGAGCTCGTCGAGCACGCTGCCGATCAGCATCGCGCCGGTCGCGCCGATCGGGTGGCCGAGCGCGATCGCGCCGCCGTTCACGTTCACTCTCGCGGGATCGGCGCCGGTGTCCTTGAAGAAGCGCAGGATCACGGCTGCGAACGCCTCGTTCACCTCGAGCAGATCGATGTCGCTCATCTTCATGCCCGCGCGCGCGAGACACTTGTTCGCGGCGGGCCCGGGCGCGGTGAGCATGATCAGCGGCTCGTCCGCCGCGACCGCGCTCATCTTGACGCGCGCGCGCGGCTTCAGGCCGTGCGCCTTCGCGTAGTCGGGCGACGCGAGCACGACCGCGCCGGCGCCGTCGACGACGCCCGAGCTGTTGCCCGCGTGGTGCACGTGGCGCAGCTGCACGCCCGGATACTTCTGCTGGATCAGGCCGAGCATGTCCTTGTCGGCCTGCTCGAACTTGAAGCCGACCATCTTCGGGAAGCTCGGCTCGAGCTTCGCGAGGATCTCCATCGTCGTGCCGGGCCGCGGGTACTCCTCGTGATCGAGCGCGACCGAGCCGTCCTCGTTCTTGATCGGCACGAGGCTCTTGTCGAAGCGCTTCGCCGCGAGCGCCGCGGCGGCGCGCTTCTGGCTCTCGAGGCCGACCGCGTCGCACTGCTCGCGCGTCCAGCCGTCGACGCTCGCGATCAGGTCCGCGCTGAGACCCTGCGGCACCTGAGGATGACGCTCGAGCAGGTGCTTGTTATTGGCATGGAAGCCGTCGGTGCCGTTGCGCGCCGGGCGGCTCATCGACTCGACGCCGCAGCCGATCACGAGATCCTGGTGGCCCGCCGCGATGCCCATCGCGGCGAAGGTCACCGCCTGTTGGCCCGAGCCGCAGAAGCGGTTCAGCGTCACGCCGGGCACCGTGATCGGCCAGCCGGCGTCGAGCACCGCCATTCGTCCGATGTCGTGCGCGTGATCACCCGCGTGCGAACCGTTTCCGCAGACGACGTCGTCGAGATCCTTCGGATCGAACCCGGCCTTCTTCTGCAGGGCATCGAGCACCTGCGCGAGCACCCGCTGCGGATGCAGGTGCGCGAGCGCGCCCTTCCCTTGCTTGCCGACGCCGCGCGGCGAACGGACGGCGTCGATGATCCAGGCTTCGCGGCTCATGGGGCTCTCCGAATGATTCGAGTGGAAGGATGTGAGCGTGCCACTGATCGCGCGGCCCGCGCCATTTCGTCGCGTGAATCTCGCCGGCGCGCGAGCTAGCGGCCCAGCTCGAAGCTCTGCTCCATCCGCTCGCGCACTTCGCCTTGGTGCAGCCAGTAGCGGCGAAAGCCGCCGTTGTAGTTGCCGTCCTGTCGGCGGTTCGATTCGCCCTCGAAGTTGTAGTAGCCGGGCGTGCAGTCGTGATTGCGGCTGGTCTTGCCGCGGTTCGCGATCACTTCCTGAACCCACCACTCCTCGGCCTCTTCGGTGGGGTCGAGCGTCGCGTAGCCGTGTTTGCGTACGTAATCGATGCACGCGGCGATGTGGTCGCCCTGCGTCTGCAGCATGTCGGTCAGGTTGAACTGGAACGAGGCCTGATAACCTCCCATGATGAACAGATTCGGGAAGCCGCGCGTGTGGATGCCGAGCAGCGTGCGGATGCCGTCCGCGTACTTCGTCTCGAGCTCGAGACCGCCGCGGCCGGCGATGCGGTTCCAGATGCCCGTCTTCTGCACCTCGAACCCGGTCGCGTAGATCAACAGGTCGAGCGCGTAGCTCGTGCCCTCGAAGACCGGCCCGCGCTCGTCGATCTCGGTGATGCCCTTCCCGTGCGTGTCGACCAGCTTCACGTTCGGGCGGTTGAAGGCGGGCAAATAGTCATTATGGAAACACGGCCGCTTGCACATGAACATGTACCAAGGCTTCAGCGCTTCGGCGGTGGCCGGATCCGCGACGATCTCCTCGATGCGCCGGTGGATGCGCATCATGTAATCGATGTTCTGGCGCTCCTGGCGCGCGATCCTCTGCTCCCGCGTCTCGTTCGCCGGCCCCGGCCTGCCGCCGACGCTCAGCATCGGCTCCTCCAGCGCCTTCGCGCGCCGCTTCGCCTGCCAGCCGCGTTCGAGCGACGCCGCCCACTTCGGATCCGTCGCCCAGTCCTCGCGTACGTCGATCGACGACGGCGTGCGCTGGAACACGAAGAGCTGCTTCGCGTTCGCGGCGAGCTCGGGCACCGCCTGCACCGCGGTCGCGCCGGTGCCGATGATGCCGACCACCTTGTCGTGCAGCTTCTCGAGCTTCTCGCCGGTGTAGTCGTAGTCCCAGCGCGAGGTGTGGAACGAGTGACCGCGGAAGCTCTCCATGTCCGCGATCTTCG
>DASTOI010000832.1:0-2145 GCA_035762585.1 Myxococcota bacterium | reverse complement strand
ACTTCGGCGACGAGCGCTGCGCCGCCCAGCTCCACGCGCTGCTCTCGCCCTACGCCCACCTGCTCGCGTTCCATGATCTGCTGCGCACGAGCGCGGGGAGCGTCGCCTCGCTGCTCGGTGAGCTCGCGTTCACGCTCGGCGAGCTCGATGCGGCCGTCGCGCACTACGAATCGGGAATCGCGCTCGAAGAGCGCTTCGGCGCGCAGGCGGCGCGCCTTTCCACGCTCGTGCAATTGGCGCGCGCGCTGCGCGGTCGCAGGCGCGCGGGGGACGCCGCACGCGCGACGACGCTGCTTCGGGAGGTTGCCGCCACGGCGCCGAGCCTCGGCATCGACTGGCCGGAGCGCTTCCATCTCGACCCGCGAACGCTCGCGGACCGACCGCGCACCGCCTGATGGCACGCCGCGACTCGCTCGCGCGAACCATCAGCAATCCGTCCGAAGTCCGTCAGGACTCGCGCGCGACCCGCGTTGATGCTGCCGGCCATGGAGGAAACCATGGCCATGACAGCCAGCTCGCCGATTGCCCGCCCCGCCCCGCTCTCTTTCCGGCCGCTGCGCGCGCTTCGCCTCTTTCTCGCGGTGCTGCGAGAGCCTGAACGCACCGATCTCGTGTATGCGTTCTTCGACGCCATGGGAGGCGACGACGGCCCCGCGCACCTCGCGGCGCTGCGCGCCACTCCGAGCGGGCGGCGTTTGCTCGCCGAGCGCTCGTCGCTGCTCGAGCGCATCTCGGATCCACTCCTCTCCGCGCTGCCCGAGAGCACGCTCGGCGGCGCCTACGCGCGCGCGATGCGCGGGCGCGGCTTCGCGCCGGACGGGCTGCTCGGCTACCGCGCCCGATCAGAGGGCGCGCAGCTCGGTGGCGCCGAGGAGCGCTGGCTCTCCGACCGCATCAACGTGAGCCACGACCTCTGGCACGTGCTCACCGGCTACGGGACCGACCCTCTCGGCGAAGCCGCGCTGCTCGCTTTCTCGCAGGCCCAGATCCCGAATCGCGGCTTCGTGGTGTTGCTACTGGGCGCCGTGCTGAAGGGCCCGAAGTCATGGGATCTCGCTTGGCCTCGTGATTTGTGGCGCGCGTATCGCCGCGGCCGGCGAGCGCGGCTGCTGACGGCGGCGCCGCTCGAGGACCTGCTCGAGCGCCCCCTCGCGCAGGTCCGGCGCGAGCTGCGCGTCGGCGCGCCCGAGGACTGGCACCCCGGCGGCGTGCGCGCCGGCAGGCTGGAAGACCGCGCGTGACCCGTCTCCCCGCTCGTACGCTGCTGGCGTACGCGGCGCCCGCGCTCGGCTTCGGCTTCATGTCGCAGCTCGTCAGCACGTACTTCATGAAGTACGCGACCGACGTTCTCGGAATCTCGGCCGCGGTGATCGGCGCGGTCTTCCTGCTCTCGCGCGTGTGGGACGCCGTCGCGGATCCGGTCGTCGGCTTTCTCTCGGACCGAACGCGATCGCGGTGGGGACGCCGGCGCCCTTGGATGCTCGCGGGCGCAGTGCCCGCCGCGCTCGCGTTCGCGGTGCTGTGGGCACCGCCGCGCGGCCTCGCGCCGAGCGCGCTCGCGATCTGGACCGGGCTCGCATTGGCGCTCTCGCTCACGACACAAACCGCGGTGCGCATGCCGCACGAGGCGCTCGGCGCCGAGCTCTCGCGCGACTACCACGAGCGCAACCGAGTCTTCGCGGCGAAGCGCGCGCTGTTCGGCGTCGGCGCGCTGGGTGTGCTCGTCGTGCTGCTGCGCGTCGGCGACGCGGCCGATCCGCGCCGCGAGCTCGGCGCGCTGCTCATTCCGCTCGGCGCGTTCGGCGCCGGGCTCGTCGCGCTCGCGTGCTACGCGCTGCGCGAACCCGCTGCGCATCGGGGACGCGGGCCCGCGCATCCGCTCGCCGCGCTGCGAGATCTGCTCGCGAATCCGCACGCGCGCCGGCTGCTCGTGGTGATGGGGCTCCAGCAAATCGCGACCGGCGCGGTCACGACCTCCGCCGCTTATCACGCGCAGTACGTGCTCGGCGACCGCGAGCGAGAACAGCAGCGCGTGATCGCCGCGCTGCACGAAGAACATCGCGCCCAGAATCAGGCCAACGCCGCTCATCGACGCGATCAGCAGCGCCTGTTTGTCGAAGCGGCGGCCGAGGCGAATCCAGAGCG
>DASTOI010000831.1:0-4079 GCA_035762585.1 Myxococcota bacterium | reverse complement strand
TCCGCGGCATCCCGGCCGGCCGTTATTGGGCGACCGCCGAGGGCGTGATCGAGCTCGGCGCCAATCGCGAGGGCGTGCGCGAAGAGCAGGAGCTGCTCGTCGAGAAGGGCCGCGCGACGCGCCTCGTGTTCGACTTGCGGCTCGACGCGTGCCCGGTCGAGGTGCGCATCGTGCGCGGCGGCGCGGGCGTCGCGAATGCGCGCGTGGCGCTCGGCGGCGATCCGACCTCGCTGCGCCGCACGCGCGACGGCGTGGCGCGCCTCTCGCTGCCGCTCGGCGAGCACACGCTGCTCGTGGGCGCGCAGGACCGCGCGGCGGAGCGCAAGCTGAAGCTCGAGCGCATCGCGCCGATCACGGTCGAGGTCGATCTCGGCGACGCGGCGCAGCTCACGTTCTCGGGCTGCGAGGTCGCGGTCGAGCCCTTCCTACGCGGCGATCTATCGGTCGCCGCCGCCGCGCTGCAGAAAACCGGCCAGGAGGAGCTTGCCGCAGTGCTCTCGGGCCGCTTCTTCCAGAGCCGCGGCTCGGTGGACAGCGCGGCCGAGCACTTCGAGTCGGCGGGGCGCTGGCTCGAGGCCGCGGAGCTGCGCGCCGAGGCGGGCGAGCTCACCAAGGCCGCGGGACTGTTCGAGCGCGCGGGCGATCTCTCGCGCGCCGGCGAGATGTACAGCGCGGCGGGAGATCTGCTGCGCGCCGGCAATGCGTACGAGCAGGCAGGCGACTTCGCGGCCGCGAGCGCTTGTTATCGCGAAGCGGGCGACGAGCGCCGGCTGCTCGACGCGCTCGAGAAGAAGGGCGACTTCTTCGAGGCGGGCGAGCTCGCGATCAAGCTCGCCGAGCCGACGCGCGCGATCCGCAACCTCCAGCAGGTCGACTCGCGACATCGCAGCTACTCGAGCGCGTGCCGCCTGCTCGCAGCCGCTTACAGCGATCAGGGCAAGCACGAGCTCGCGATGCAGAAGGCCGAGGAGGCCGTGACGTTCTCGCGGCCGGAGGAGACCGGGCCCGACACCTACGTCTGGTACGGCAACCTGCTCGCGAGGGCGGGCCGCATCGAGCGCGCGCTCGAAGTTCTCAGGGAGCTCGAGCAGCGCGCGCCGCAGCATCCCGGCCTCGCGACGCGCATCGAGGAGCTGCGCAAGGAGCTCTCGTCCGTGCGACGCGAGGGCTCGGCGACGCAGGTCGTGCGGCGCGCGTTCGGCGACGGCGCGCGTTACGAGATCCGCGAGGAGATCGGCAGCGGCGGCATGGGCATCGTGCTGCGCGCGCTCGATCGCCGGCTCGGCCGCGAGGTCGCGCTGAAGCGCCTCCCTGACAACTTGAAAGACCACCCGAAGGCGGTCGACCTGTTCCTGCGCGAGGCGCGCGCGGCCGCGGCGCTCAACCACCCCAACATCGTGACGGTGCACGACGTCGACGAGGATGCCGGCGTCTACTTCATCACGATGGAGCTGCTGGTCGGGCGCACGCTCTCGCAGCTGATCAAGCAGCACGGGCGGCTCGCGCCGCGCGATGCGATCCGGGTCGCGCTGCAAGTCGCCGCCGGCCTCGGCTACGCGCACTCGCAGCGCATCGTGCACCGCGACATCAAGACCTCGAACCTGTTCCTGACCGACGACCGCATCGTCAAGGTGATGGACTTCGGGCTCGCGAAGATGCTCGAAGAGGTGCGCCGCTCGACGACCGTGATCGGCGGCACGCCCTATTACATGGCGCCCGAGCAGGCGGCCGGCGAATCCGTCGATGCGCGCGCCGACCTGTATGCGTTCGGCGTGACGCTGTTCGAGCTCGTCACCGCGCACCGCCCGTTCGAGACCGGCGACGTCACCTATCACCATCGCCACACGCCGGCGCCCGATCCGCGCAGCCTCGGCGCGCCGATGCCCGAGGCGCTCGCGACGCTGATCCTGCAGCTGATGGCGAAGACGCCCGCAGACCGGCCGGCGAGCGCGGAGCAAGTGACGCTGCGGCTGCGCAGCATTCTCGGCGCCCAGAAGAGATAGGGAGTCCCCGCGGGCGCCCCTCGTCAGCGCGCGGCGCCGATCCCTGCGGCTTCGCGCGCGGCTTCGAACAGCGGCGCCGCGAGCGCGCGCGCGCGCTTCACGCCTTGCGCGAGCACGTCCTCGACGAGGCCCGGCTGGCGCGCGAGCTCCTCGCGCCGGGCGCGCAGCGGCGCGAAGTACGCGAGCGCGCGATCCGCGAGATCCTTCTTCACCTCGCCGTAGCCGAGGCCCCCTGCCGCCGCGCGCGCGAACAGCGCCTCGCGCTCGGCCTTCGTCGCGAACAGCGACCAGAGCTGGAACAGCGCTTGCTCGGTGTTCTTCGGCGCCTCGACCGGCGACGAGTCCGTAACAATCGCCATGATCGCTTTGCGCAGCTGCTTCTCCGGCCAGAACATGCGCAGCACGTTGCCGTAGGACTTCGACATCTTGCGGCCGTCGACGCCGGGCACGACCGCGACCTCTTCGAGGATGCGCGCTTCCGGCAGCTTGAAGACCTCGCGGCCGTAGGTCTGGTTGAACTTCACGGCGATGTCGCGCGCCATCTCGATGTGCTGCTTCTGATCCTGCCCGACCGGCACGAGGTCGGTCGCGAACTGCAGGATGTCGGCGGCCATCAGCACCGGATACGCGAACAGCCCGTGATCGACGAGCTCGCCCTTCGCGACCGCATCTTTGTACGCGTGCGCGCGCTGCAAGAGGCCCATCGGCGTCACGCTCGTCAGCAGCCAGGTGAGCTCGCACGTCTCGGGGAGGTCGGACTGCCGGTAGACGATCGCGCGCGCGGGATCGAGGCCGCTCGCGAGGTAGTCGAGGACGAGATCGCTGACGAGCTCGCGGCGCTGCTTCGCGTCGCGGATGCCGTCCATCGAGTGGTAATCCGCGATGAAGTAGATCGCGTCGCCCTGCCCCTGCAGCTCGACGTACTGGCGCATCGCTCCGAAGTAGTTGCCGAAGTGCGCCTCGCCCGAGGGCTTGATCCCTGAGAGAATCCGCATGCCGCCTCGCCGCTGAAGCCGCGCAGCATCGCCGCGGGGCGCGCGCGTCGCAATGCGAGCAAGGGGCGCTCGCGATGTCGCGTAGCCTTCCGAGGTCGAAAGGTCGACGACGGGGGACGACGCCGTGAAGTGGACGCGCGGAGGCCGCAGCCGGAACCTCGAAGACCTGCGCGGACGGAGCGCGGGAGGCGGTACGCGCCTCCCGATCGGCGGGCGCGGCGGCCTCGGCCTCGGTGGAATCCTCGTGCTGCTCGTGATCGCTTGGCTCACCGGTACGAATCCGCTCGCGTTGCTCGGCGGCCTCGACGACGGCAGCGCGAGCGTGCCCACGGACCCGAGCTCCGACGTCGCGGCGAACGCGCCAGTCGAGGAATCCGCGGAGGAGGCGGAGCGCGCGGACTTCCTTTCGTTCGTGCTCGACGACGCGCAGAGCGTCTGGGCGCGCCTGTTGCCCGGCTATCGCGACGCGAAGCTCGTCCTGTTCCGCGACGTCGTCGATTCGGGCTGCGGCGGCGCGCAGGCGGCGATGGGCCCGTTCTACTGCCCCGCCGACGAGAAGGTCTACGTCGACCTCGGCTTCTTCGACGAGCTCTCGCGGCGTTTCGGCGCGCCCGGCGACTTCGCGCAGGCCTACGTGCTCGCGCACGAGATCGGCCATCACGTGCAGGGCCTGACCGGCACGGAGCGCAAGGTGCGCGAGCTGCAGCGCGAGAATCCGCAGCACGAGAACGTGCTGTCGGTACGGCTCGAGCTGCAGGCCGATTGTTATGCCGGCGTCTGGGCGCACTCCACCGAGCGCCGCGAGCTGCTCGAGCGCGGCGATCTCGAGGAGGGCCTCGGCGCCGCGGCCGCGGTCGGCGACGATCGCATCCAGCAGATGTCCGGGGGCGGGGTGCGACCGGAGAGCTTCACGCATGGGTCGGCGGCGGAGCGCAGCGACTGGTTCGAGCGCGGGTATCGCAGCGGGGATCCGGAGCGGTGCGACACGTTCGCGAGCTGACGCCTGCAGGAGGTTCACGCGCGAGCGAGGGCGCGGGCCGGCCGGAGGGTCGCGACTCCGGCCCTTTGCACGGAGGCGTGC
>DASTOI010000830.1:0-2291 GCA_035762585.1 Myxococcota bacterium | reverse complement strand
CCCGTGTGAATTCGCCGAACCAGACCTCAGTCCCATCTTCTTCGACGCCGACCGGGATCGCGGTGTCCTTTGCGTACGCGTAGAGCGCGCCCTCGACCATCGCGAACGCTTCCTTCCAGCGCTTGAGCTGGACGTAGACCTGCCCGGCTGTCGCCGGCGTCAGCGGTTCGCGGAGGGAGATGGGCGCTGGCTGCGCGGCCGCGGCGCGGATGAGCGCGGTCTTCGCAGGGCAGTGCTGGCGCGCAGGACAGAACCGGCACCATGGCCCCTCGGTGACGTTCGGCGTCACGCCGGCCGCGATCGCCTCGCGAGCTTCGCCGACGATCGCCATCGTGCGCTGCACGCGCTCGGCCGCGGCCTCGAGCGCGAACACGTCGAGGCTCGCGTCGAAGCGGCGCACGGTGCCGTCGTCGCGCACGCGCATGTACTCGACACGTGCGTGCGATGCGTCGTGGATGCGCGCGATCGCGAGCGCGCCGACGCCGAGCTGCATCGACTGCTCGGGCTCGGGCAGCCACGCGTATGGACCCTTGTAGTCGCCGACGTAGACCGAGCGCTCGGCCACGCCGACAACGTCGAGCGTCAGCGGGATCTCGCAGTTCGGGTCGATCTCGTAGAGACGCGGCTCCAGCGGCTGCAAGCGTCGTGCGGTGTCGGCCTTCCAGTTGTAGGCGACCGCGACTTCGGCCGACAGCTTCACCGGCAGCGTGGCGAGCTCGACGCCCTCGCAGATCGGGCGCCACTTCTCGTCGACCTCGGCGAGCGCCGTTTCGCGGCCGAGCTCGCCGACGCGCTCGAAGAACGCGTGAATCGCCGTCCCGCGATCGCGCGCGGCGCTCGGGCCCGCGTCGAAGACCTGCGGCAGCGCCGCGCTCGCCGGACAGCGCGCGATGCGATCGAGCGAGCTGCCCGACGGATCAATGCCGGTGATGCGGGCGTCCATGCTCACGGCGCCTGTCCTGCCTCGGACTGCCGCGCGCTACGGATGAGCGCGAGCTGCTCGTGGTAGACGTCGGCGAGCCGATCGCGCGCGCCCCTTGACATCGGCGTCTTCGTGATTCTCGCGCGCGCGAGCTGACGCATGTCCTCCTCCGTCGTGCAGCCGCGGATCGCGTGCTCGAGCTCGGTGACCTGCTCCTCGGTGGCCAGCATCGGACCTTCCGACGCCTGCGCCGGGGCCAGTGTGGTGGCGCTCGACTGCGAGCCACTCGCGGGTGCGTTCACGTTGGCCGTCGGCACTGCGGTGTACTTCGCGTCGACCGCGTCGGGCTCGCGCGGCGGGTTGTCAGCCTGTCCCATCTCGTCGGGCGTGTAGACGCCGGCGAGCTCGGCGGGGAACGCCTTGCGCAGCGCGAGCGCCTCGGCGCACTTCGCGAGCATCGTGTCAGGCAGCCGATCCCACATGTTGTTGGGCCTGCCGTCCTTGTTCGTCTGCACGTAGCTCGCGTAGGTGGCGATGCCGACGAAGCCGCGTGAGCAGCCCTTGCGGTAGACGATCACCTTCGCGGCCGCGGGCGCTTCCTTGTGGAGCCACGCGTCGACCCACACGCCGTCGGGCCCGCACCAGAATGGGCCTTCCTGTCCGTCGAGATCGCCGGTGCGCGCGGCGGTCGCTCGGAAGCCGTCGATCGAGACCTGCACTGACATCACCTCGCGGTTCTCGCGCCGGTCCCAGCGCTTGATCGCGAAGACCTGGCGCGCGAACGGATCGAGGCCGAGGCGCTGGGCCGTGTTGACGAACAGCGAGAATTCGTCGTCGGTGGTTCCCTTCGCGATCGTGCGCTTGAGCAGGTCGAGCTGCTCGCGAGAAAGGCCTCCGGGGCGTTGCTCGATAGTGTGGTTTGTGGTGGTAAGTGCGGTCGCAGTCATCGTCGGTGTCCTTTCACGCGGCGTCGAGCTCCAGCTCGCGGGCGCGCATCTTCAGTTTCAGGAGGCCGCGCACTTCGAGTTGCCGAATGCGCTCTCTCGTCAAATTCAAAATCTCGCCGGTCGCCTCGAGCGTGATGCCGCCACGCTCGGCGACGTCGATCGCGCACGTGTGCTGCAGCTCCCACGGCTCGAGATCGGGAAAGTTCAGGATGATCGATCCCGTGTCCGGGTTGATGTCGAGATAGAGGTGGTGCTTGCACGCGACCCAAGGGCAAGGCCGCATCTCGTCGCGACACTCGCCGCGCGTCTGTGGTCGCGGGATGTCGACCGGCGGATACATGAGCGCGCCGACGCGCAGGTCCTCGCGCGTGATGCGCTTGGCCGACACCGTCTTCCCGCGAGGACGGACCCGTACCCGACGC
>DASTOI010000829.1:0-3411 GCA_035762585.1 Myxococcota bacterium | reverse complement strand
GTTCCTACCCGAGCGCGAGAATCTTCCGCCCTCCTATGAGCAGAAGCACTTTTATGCCGCTGATCGCAGCGGAAGCCTGCGCCTCGTTGCATCGCGCAACTCGCGCGATGGTTCACTGCGCGTGCACCAAGACGTGGACCTGTATGCGGCGTTGCTTTGCGACGGCGAGTCCGTCTCGCACGCGCTCAGACCAGGCTGCTACGCGTGGCTGCAAATGGCGCATGGGCGCTGCACGCTGAACGGCACGGCTCTCGAGGCAGGCGACGGTGCGGCGGTGTCTGGCGAGAGCAGCCTGCGCATTGCGTCGACGTCGAACACCGAGATGCTGCTCCATGCTCAAATCCTCGTTCCCGTCCTTCGTAGCGATCGTGCTCATGGCATGGCCTCCTTGACCCTGGTCGAGAAGCCTTCCGTGTCGATCCTCGGCGTGCTCACAGGAAGCAGTCACAGCTGACGCCGCGTGTGGCGAGCGAGTGTCCGCCCGAATTCGAGCCCGGTTGCGCCGGGGCCGCCGTTGTGGCTCCGCCGAAGCGAGCGACCGGCGACCACGCCGGGCTGACCGGCAACGGTGGCGGCGCCAGCGCTCCAAACTCCTGCGCCGCGTAGACGATTTCGCCGCCCACGATCGAGAGCACCGATTCGATCGTAGGAATCTCAGGTTCCGATACTGAAAAGTAATCCTTCGACAACACCGCGAGGTCTGCGACCCGACCGGCGGCGAGTGTTCCCTTGATGCCCTCGTCCGACGAGAACCACGCGCTGCCACGCGTCCACAGCCGCAGCGCTTCGTCGCGCTCGAGCCGGTTCGCCTCCGGGTAGAGGACTGTCCCGCCAGTTGTGCGGCCGCTCACGAGCCAGGAGAGACACACCCACGGATTGAAGCTCGCAACGCGCGTGGCGTCGGTGCCAGCGCCGACGGGCAAGCCTAGTTCGAGCATCCGGCGGATCGGCGGCGTGCGCTTCGCGGCATCCTTCCCATAACGCGTGACGAAGTATTCCCCCTGGAACGCCATGCGGTGCTGAATCGCGATGCCGCCCTCCAGCGCGCGCACCCGCTCGAGGTTGCGGTTCGAGATCGTCTCCGCGTGGTCGATGAACCAGTGGAGTCCGCGAAGCGGCACGTCACGGTTCACGCGTTCGAACACCGAGAGGAAACGCGAGATCGACTCGTTGTAAGTGGCGTGGATGCGAAACGGCCAGCGCTTCTCTGCGAGCAGGCGCACGATCGGATCGAGCTGTGCCTCCATGTTCTGCCCGAGCTCAGGCCGGGGCTCGAGGAAGTTCTCGAAGTCCGCCGCGGCCCAGGTGAGGTTCTCACCGGCGCCGACCATGCGCAGAAAATCCGTGCCGTCGCCCGGGCGCGTCATGCCCGCCCAGCGCTGGTAGTCGGCGAGCTCGTCGCCCGCCTTTTGTGCGAACAGGTCGTAGCCAATGCGCACGGTCATCTGTTTGCGACGCGCGATCTCTCGAATGACCGCGTAGTCGTCCGGATAGTTCTGGCCTCCACCGCCCGCGTCGATCGCGCTCGTCACACCGAGGCGATTCAACTCGCGCATGAACTGACGCGAGGAGTTCGCCTGATCTTCCGGCGACAGCAGCGGCGCACGGCCCAGCGTTCCGTAGAGAATCGCCGCGCTCGGCTTCGCGATGAGCATGCCCGTCGCGCGGCCACTCGCATCCCGCTCGATCACGCCGCGGTCGAATACGGGCGGGCGTTCGTCATAACCGAGCACGCGCAGCGCCGCGCGATTGAGCAGGGCGCGATCGTAGAGGTGTAGAAGGAAGACCGGTGTCTCGGGGGCGGCGGCGTTGACCTCGTCGAGCGTCGGCATGCGGCGTTCGGCGAACTGGAACTCGCTCCAGCCGCCCACGACGCGCACCCACTGCGGTGGCGGTGTCCTTTGTGCCTGAATCTTTAGACGCTCGAGCGCCTCGCCAAGCGAGCGCACGCCGTCCCAGCGCAGCTCGAGGTTGTAGTGCAGGCCTCCGCGAATCACGTGGAGATGTGAGTCGATGAGGCCCGGGATCGCGGTTCGGCCGCGCAGGTCGATCGCGCGCGTCGCCGGACCGCGATGCGCCATCACGGCCTGCGCTTCGCCGGCAGCGAGCACGCGGCCATCTCGCACTGCAAGCGCCTGAACGAACGGCTGCGCAGGATCCATCGTCGCGATTCGCCCGCCCGAGAGGATCAGCGATGCGGACGGCTCCGCCGCCTGCGCGCTCCGCGGGAAGCCGCCCGCGGCCATAGCGAGAGCGGTGCTCGCGCCGAGCTCGAGGAAGTCGCGCCGATTCAGGCGGAGCGACGCCATCACGCCCTCACTCCTTCTGCTTCACCGCTTCCTGGGCCCTCTCGTAGCTCTCCGCCACCGCGGCGTAGTTCGGCGCAACGAGCCCATAGAGCTTGGCGAGCTCGGCGGCTTCCGGTCGGTTCCAAGTACGGTGCGTCTCCGAAAGCACGGCATTCGTCGAGGTCGGAATTACTCCTCCCTGCACGAGTCGGGCAAGCGTCGTTCGCGACGCCATCTCGCTCGGGTCTCCCGACGCATCCACTACGGCGTACACCTTGAAGCCTGCGGCCTTTGCGTCGAGCGCTGGGAACATCACGCAGACGCTCGTCCAGACTCCGGCCATGATCAGCGTCTTGCGACCGGTCGCGCGAACCGTCTTCACGAAGTCTTCGTTGTCCCACGCGTTCACTTCGCCCTTGCGCGGCACATAGGTCGCCTGCGGCGCAGCCTCCGCGAGCTCCGCCATGAGCGGCCCGTTCGGTCCGTTGGGCTCGGACGCCGTGGTGATCACCGGAATCTTCAGCAGCGTCGCGAGCCGCGCGAGCATCACGACGTTTCGACGCAGATCGTCGACGGGAACGTCCTTCACCGTCTGAAACAATCCGGTTTGGTGGTCGAGCAGCAGGATCACCGAGTCCGAAGGATCGAGCAGCATCTTCCCACCTCCGGTGGGAAGCACGCTCGAAGTCTGTGCGAGCGCGCTCGACGCGAGTGCTAGCGAGGCAACTCCCAACAGGGCATGCAGTGCACGCGAGCGATTCCTCGGAGAGATCGACATGGCCGCTCCTTCCTTGCCGGCGAGCCGCGCGAGCGGCCGGCCAAGATCAATTGCGTCAGTGGAGCAGCGCTCATGACCGCGATCCATTGGACGTTGGTGTTGGTCGGGTCGTCGGCCCAACGATCGAACAACGAGACGCGGCGACCCGAGGCAGCGTCGCTCGCTGGCGACTGGCCTCCGGCACAGCAGCGGCAGATGATGCGCGATCGATAAGTGGCCGCTTGGCGACACCATGTCGGCGCCCGACTCAACCGGCTCGCAACCTCTGCTGCGTCTTGCGAGGTCTGACGAGCGCTCGTTGAAAGCGGGTCCGACGGGATGCTGGTGGCCGCTCAGCTCTTCTCC
>DASTOI010000828.1:0-3999 GCA_035762585.1 Myxococcota bacterium | reverse complement strand
GCTGGCACGCGGATGAGGGCGTGTTCCTCGTCGTCGATTCAATCGTCTCCGGCGCAGACGGTGACCATCTTTCGTTCTGGACCGACGCGGAAGGTCGCTTCCGCGTCCGCCTCTCCAAGGCAGGTCGTTACCGCGTCGCGTTCTTCCCGAGCGGACAGGTTCTGGGCGAGTTCGAAGTCGGCGCGACAGGAGAACTGGCGCGCGACTTCATCCTGCCCGCGAGCAGAATCACGGGACGCATCCTCGACAGCGACGGGCAGCCGGTCTCGATGTCGCGGGTCACCCTGTCGAACATGACGGGCCGCATCGAGCACTGGGGCGCGTCCGACGCGCAAGGGCGGTTCGTATTCGAGCACGTGGAGCCGGGCGTTTACTTCGTGGCGGCTCGCAGCACACCCAGCTGGCGCGGTGGGGAGCGCGTCGACCGAATCCCTGCCTACTGGCCGGTCGCCGTTCTTTGGGATGGACACAGCCCCGAGATCTCGCTGACCCAGCGGAGCTTGTTTCTCCGTGAAATCTCTGGCGTCGCGCGGGAGCCGAACGGCGCGCTCGCACGCGACGGGACGCTCGTAATCATCGAGCGCCACGAGAGCTTCAGCGACGCTGTCGAGTGGTACGCCACCGAGTTGACGGAAGGAGGGCGCTTTCGGGGCGTCGTTCCGCCAGGGCGTTACCGGTTGCTCGCCACGGATGGCTATTCGCCGATCGGCCTTGCGTCGGAGCTCCATGCGCGTGCCGCTGAGAAGCTCGGCACTAGTGTCGAAGTCGGCCTGCTAGGGAGCGGGGTGAACGACGTCGAGCTTTCAGTAAACCGCAACATGCCGGACTGAGCCGGAGTCAGTCGCGCGCGCCCCGTTCCCGAGCCCCGATTCCCACCTCCTCGAGAATCCCCGGCAGCTCCGCGAAGCGCGCGACGCGGACCCTGCAGCCGGGCGGCAGCGCCTCCGAGAGCCGCCCGAAGTAGCCGCGCTCGGTGCGGCCTTCGACGATCACGACGATGCCGCGGTCGTGCTCGGTGCGGATCAGGCGCCCGATCATCTGCTTCAGGTGCAAGAGCATCTTGCCCATCGTCGCGCGCTCGAATGGCGAGACGCCGCGCTCGGAGAGGCGCTGCTCACGGCGGCGGCGCAGCTCGGTCGGCACCTCGAACGGGAGCTTCTCGATCACGACGGCTTGCAGCGCCTCGCCGGGGATGTCGATGCCCTGCCAGAAGCGGCGCGCGCCGAGCAGCACGCTGCCGCCGTTCGCGAAGCGGGCGATCAGCGCGTTCGGGTCGTCGGCGTCGCGGCGCGGCGCGATCACCTCGATGCCGTCCGCGCGCAGCGCGCCGGCGAGCTCGTCCGCGACGTCGTTCATGCGCCGCAAGCTCGTGAAGAGCCCGAGCGTGCGGCCGCCGAGCTCGCGCGCGAGCAATGCGAGCACCGCGCTCGTCTGGCGCACGAGCTCGTCGCCGCCGCCGCGCAGCGCGACCACGCGCATGTGGTCCTGATAGTTGAACGGGCTCGGCACCGAGATGCGCTGCGCGCGCTCGGCGCCGCGCTCCTCGAGCTCGAGCTCCCCGGTCGCGGCGAACGCGTCGCCGCGCACGAAGAGACTCGCCGAGACGGCGGCGAACGAGCGCAGCCGCGACAGGAAGCGCTCGTGGAACTCTTTCGCGGGCGAGACCGGCCGCACCGCGAGGCGCCAGCCGTCGAACGGCGCCGCGACGTTCTCGAACATCGCGACGTGCTCGGGCGCCTCGTCGAACGCGGTGCGCAGCGCGTGCGCCTGCTCACGCAGGTCGTCGGCCGCGCGCTGCACCGCGGGCTCGGGCAGCTCGGGCACGCGGTCGGCGATCGCGTCGAGCAGGTCCGCGATGTGACGCGCGATCTGCGCGGCGGCCTTCGCGCCCGCGCCCTCGGGCAGCGGCAGCTGCACCTCGCCGTACTCGCCGGCGAACTCGTCGAGCGTGCGGCCGAGCATCGAGAGCTCGGCGTGGAGGTCGCGGCGCCACGCGCGCGAGTCGGCGTCGAACGCGCGGCGGTCCTTCGGCGGCAACAATGACTCGCCGCGCGGGCGGCGCGGGCTCGGCGGCCGCCCGAACAAGTCGTCGAAGCGCTCGAGCAACGCGTCGGGGGAGACCGCCAGCGCGAGCACCTCGTCGACCACGCCGGTGAGCTCGTGCGCTTCGTCGGCGATCGCGTGCACGAACGCGGGATAGTCGGGCGGCCAGCGCAATAACAGGTCGTGGTTCGCGACGATCAGGTGCGCCCGCGCGAGCGCCGCGCGGCGGCGGCCGAGCGGGCAATCGCGCTCCCGCGCGCACTGCTCGCGCGAGCACTGCTCGGAGCGCGCGGCGACGCTGCGCCGCAGCAAGTCGCGCAGCGCGGGATAGCGGCGCAGCAGCGCGGCGGGCACGCTCGCGATCTCGCCGTGCGGGCGCGTCCTCGCGCACGCCTCGAGCACCGCGAACGCGAGCCGGTCCTCCGGAAACATCTGCGGATCGACGCCTTCGGCGAGCACCTGCGCGAGGCGGCGCGCGCACGCGTAGTTCGAGCGCCCCTTGATCGAGATGGCGCGCAGCTCGGGGCGCCCGAGCATGCGCGCAGCGGCCGGGATGTCCTTCTCGACGAGCTGATCCTGCAGCAGCTTCGTGCGCGTCGAGATCAAGACCGGCGCGGCGTCCTCGCGCTCGAGCGTGAACGGGATCGCGGCCGCGAGATACGCGAGCGATTTCCCGACGCCGGTGCCGCCTTCCGCCAATAACAGCTCTTCGCGATCGAAGTTCTGCGCGAAGCGGCGCGCGAGCTCGATCTGCCCCGCGCGCGGATGGAAGCGCCCGAAGTGACGGCGGCCGCGCGCTTCGTCCGCGAGCACCGCCGCGATTGCGTTCTCGTCGAACGCGACGGGCGGCTCTTCGCTCTCGCCGATCGCGACATACGGCGCTGCGATGATCGGCTCGGCGACGCGCTCTGCCTTCTCGAGCAGCGCGAGCCACGGCGAGTCCGGCGCGAAGCGCTCGAGCGCGGCGCGCGCGACCACGAAGCGCGGCGTGCCCGCGCGCGCGCCCTCGCCGGCGGCCGCGACGATGCGCGCGGTGTCGAGCGCGTCGTCGAGCGCGCGGTGGCGCTCCTCGCTGCCGAGCAGCATGCGCGTGAACGACTCGAGCCGGAGGTCCGGCGCGTCGGGATGCGTGAGCGCGAGCAGATCGAGCGTGTCGAGGAACTCGAGCTGCGCGAACGCCGGGTCGACGAAGTGCGCGAGGAAGGTGCGCTCGAACGCCGCGTTGTGCGCGACGATTCGGCGCGAGAGCAGCGCACCGCGCAGCTCGCTGCGGAAAGCGTCGAGCGGCGGCGCGGCGTCGAGGTCCGCGTCCTCGAGCCCTGTGAGCCGCTTCACCGGCCGCGGCACCGCGCCGCGCGGCTTCACGAGGCTCGCGAGCGTCGTCACGTGCTCCTCGCCGGCGTCGACGAGCAGCGCGCCGATCTCGAGGATCTCCGCGCCGTCCTCGATCGAGAGGCCGGTCGTCTCGAGGTCGACGATCGCGAGCGGGCCGAGCCGCGCCGCGAGCCGCGCGAGCACGCCGGGCGCAATCGCGAGCGCGGCGGGCGTCGTCTCGCTGCGCGTGAGACGCGGCGAATCAGCGGCGGCGACCACTTGCTCCATCGGCGCGACACGATACGCGGATCGCCCGCTCGCGCAGCGGGCCCCGCGCTGGCATCCCGGCCGCTACGCCGTAATCACTCGCGGCGACGCGCCCTGTTCACACGTAAATCCCGCCCTTGTACTGCCGGTCCTGCCGGATGATCACGTTGATCAGCGCCGGCTTGCCGGACGCGGCGGCGCGCTCGAGCGCGGGCCGGATCTGCTCGGGGCGCTCGACGAACTCGCCGTGGCCGCCGAACGCCTCGACCACCTTCTCGTAGTGCGTGTACGCGAGCTCGGTCGCCGCGAGCCGATCCCAGCCGTAGATGCTGCCCTGCGGCCGCATCATCTGGCCCCACGCCGCGTCGTTGCCGA
>DASTOI010000827.1:0-4370 GCA_035762585.1 Myxococcota bacterium | reverse complement strand
CCCGCGCGCGAGCGTCAACGAGCGCGCTGCAGCTTCTCGTCGTAACCGGCTCGAATCGCGGCTGCGACGCGCGCTTTCAGCAGCTCGCGGTCGTGCGTCGTGAGCCCTGCGGTCGGGATCGGCGCGCCGTACACGACCTTGACCGTGCCCGAGCGCACCTGCAGCGAGCGCCGCGGAGTCAGCTGGAAGCTCCCCGACACCGTGATCGGCAGGATCGGCACCTGGGCATCGATCGCGAGGTGAAAGCCGCCGCTCTTGAACGTTTGAAGCGAGCCGTCCGGGCTGCGCGTGCCTTCCGGGAAGATGATCACATTGACGCCACCGCGGACGCGCTCCGCAGCTCGCCGCAGGCTCTCGACGGCGCGGCGTCGATTGCGGCGGTCGATCACGACTTGGTCGGAGAGCCCGAGCGCCCAGCCGAAGAACGGGATGTAGGTGAGCTCCTTCTTCGCGACGAAGCGCCAAGAGATGGGCAGGCTCTCTACGATCGCGCCGATGTCGAGCACGCTCTGATGGTTCGACATGTAGATCGCGGTCTTCGTCGCGCGGACGTGCTCGAGCCCGCTCGCCTCCACGCGCACGCCGCACGTCACGAGGATCCAGTGGATCCAGTTGCGCGCGACCCACACGATGGCTTCGCCGCTGAACGGGGCGGCGACGGTCGCGATCGCTCCCCAGAAGACCGTGTAGAGCGCGATCAGACTGAAGCGAACGAAGTAGACCATGAACTTTTCGCGCAACGTAGCGCGGTGCTTGACGCCCCTTGCGCGAGCAACCAAGATGGCGCCGTCACCTCGGTTCCGTCGGAGCGAGCAACATGGCAAGCGTCAACAAGGTCATCCTCGTCGGCAACCTCGGGCGCGATCCCGAGCTGCGGTACACGCCGAACGGCCAGCCCGTCGCGAACTTCTCGATCGCGACCAGCGAATCGTGGAACAAGAAGGACGGGAGCGGGCGCGAGGAACGGACTGAATGGCATCGCATCGTCGCGTGGGGACGAACCGCCGAGCTGTGCGCCCAATACCTCGCAAAGGGCCGCACGGTCTACATCGAGGGCCGCTTGCAGACGCGCGAGTGGGAGAACAAGGAAGGGCAGAAGCAGCGCACGACCGAGGTCATCGCGCAGACCGTGCAGTTCATCGGTAGCGGCCAGGGCGCGCGCGCCGGGCAGGCGAGTGGCGCGGGAAGCGCCGGCCCCGCGCCGACGAGCGGCGGCGGATTCGAAGGCGGCCCGCCGCCGGACGACGAGATCCCGTTTTGAACGCTCGAGCCTGAGCGATCAGAGCCGGACGCGGCGAGCGTTCCCGTCAGCTGCCGCGGCGCAGGCTGCGCACGAGCTGATCGATCGCAGCGCGCGCGGGAGCGCTCAACGCGTCGAACTCGACGGCCATGCCCGGCGTGCCCTCATCCTTCGTCTGCACGCGAACGACGCGGCCGGTGACGCGAATCGAATCACCGCTGCCGGGCAGCTCGAACGCCAGCTCCACCGGCTCGTCGAGCTCGAGCGGCCGCTCGCTCGCGATGAACACGCCGCCCTCGTTGATGTCGCGGGTGAACTCGGTGAAGAGCTCGTCGACGCTCTCGTAACAAACTTGGATCTGGGCGCGCGCGCGGCGCGAGCGGCGTCGATCGGCATCAGGAACGATGTGACGAGACATCGCGCAGCTTCTCGGCGCAAGCAGCGGACGGCTTTACCGCCGTGCCCCGGGCCCCGGCGCGCTGCGGCGCCTCGACAGAACCGGCCTAGGCCTCCGGATCGCCGACCGGCGGCAGATCGCCCTGCTCGCGCAGGCTCGCGTAGCCGCGGTCCGCGACGATCACGTGGTCGAGCACGGGTACGCCGAGCAGCGAGCCGGCGCGCGCGAGCCGCCGCGTGATCTCGCGGTCTTCGTGGCTCGGCGCCGGATCGCCACTCGGGTGGTTGTGCACGAGCACGACCGCCGCGGCTGACTCGCGTAACGCGGGCCGGAACACCTCGCGCGGATGAACGAGGCTCGCCGTCAGCGTGCCCTGAGAAGTGAGCACGCTCCTCATCACGCGGTGGCGGCTGTCGAGCAGCACGATGTGGAACTGCTCGGTCGGCGCGTCGCGCAGTCGGGCATGGAAGTGGCGATGGACGTCCTCGGGTGAACCCAACTTCTCGCCGCGGCGCAGCGGCTTGGCCGCGAGCCGCCTGCCCAGTTCGAGCGCAGCGAGCACGGCCGCTGCCTTTGCGGGCCCGATTCCCGCGACGCCCGCCAGCTCGTGCGGCGCGGCCTGCGCCAATCCGCCGAGACCGGCGGGCGTGAGCAGCTCGCGGGCGAGGTTCGTCGCAGAGCGCCCGCGGGCGCCCGTTCGCAGCAGCAGCGCGAGCAGCTCGGCGTCGGAAAGTGCCGCCGCTCCGTGCGCGAGCAGGCGCTCGCGCGGTCGATCGGGCCGGTCGTCGCAGTTCGTCATGGCGTCGCATCCGCGGGACCGCGGGGACTCCGGTGGGTTCCGCGCAGCCCGCGTTCAGTGTCGACGAATCTCTCGCGAGCCAGTCGTTAGGACGACGCGCGACACGCGGCTTCGTCGGCCGCTGCCCGAGCAAGCGCGGGCGCGAGCTCGGCGGGCGACTGCTCGGGCGCGAGCCATCCGCCAAGGGTCGCTTGTTCGGCCGCGGTCGCGTGTGCGCCTCGCGTGAGCGCGCGCAGCGCGATCAGCAGACCGCGGATGCGCTCGGGTTGCGCGAACGCGCGCGCCCTCTCTGCGTCGAGCGCGATTGGGATGCGCGCACCGTCGAGAAGTACGACGGCGCCATCGGGCTCGAGCGCCGCGAGTCGCTCGATCGCGAGCGTCAGCGCCCGTCCACGCAGGCCCCCGCGCTCCGAAAGCGCGACTGCGAGCGCGTCTTCTCCGAGCGCGCCGCGCAGCGAACGCTCGAACCGCTGCGCGCATTCGCCGAGGTCGCTGCGCCGAAGCGAGCCGAGTGCGGCGCCGATCGCGAGATCCACGGCTCGGCCGCCGTCGCTTGGCATCCACTCGATCGCGATGAGCGACGCGCCGCGCATCGGGAGCACTCGCTGCGAGAGGCGAAGCTCGCGCCCGTCATCCGGGCGCACCGGAGAAAGCTCCAGGATCACGTCGCTTCCCGTCGCGCGGACGGCTGCCCGCGCGATCGTCTCGCCGCGCAGCTCCGTTGCGCGCCCCACGAATGAATCGTCGAAGGCCGCATCCGAGAGCGCGAGCCGCCAACCGCGCTCGCTGCGCGCGAGGCGGAAGACGAGCTCGCGGCTCGCGCGCAGCTCGAGGCGCGCACGGTCGGCGATCTCGAGCAGGGCGAGCGAGTGCAGCTGGGCAGGCTCGCGCGCGAGCTCGATCTCGAGCGTCGCCGGGATTTCGCTCGCCGCGAGGGAGATCTCGCGCGCGACGTGATCCGCGAGCTCTGCGCGGATCGCGACGCGGTCCTCCGCGGCCGAACGCAGCGCGCTCGGAAGACGGACCTCGAGCGGCGAGCTGCCGTGCGCGCGTCGCAGCTCGACGCCATCGCGCAGGTAGGCGAGCTCGAGCCGCGCGCCTTGCGGTCGCGTCGTGATCGCGATTTTGCGCGGCGCGTGCGCGCCGTCCCGCAGTGATTGGAAAAATCGCGTTGGGCGCCAAGGCGGCGCCCGTTCGGGAACCAGCTCGGCGCGCTCCTGCGCCGTCGCCGCGGCGCATAGCAGGAGCGCGAGCGCACCCACGCGGGCGCCGAACGCTCGTCGGAACATCGCGCGACCCTATCACCGCCAGCCGAGCCGGCGCAGGCGATCACTCGCGAGACGCGATCGTGCGTTGGAAGTGGACGACGATGCCCACGGCGCGTGGGTCGTCGACGCTGCGCAGCCGGTAGATCACGCGCTCGGCGTGGCCGGCGCGCATCGCCTCCTGTGAGACGGCGTGGATCAGCCGATCCTGCGATTCGACCGGAACCCGCTCGACCGCGCGGAGGAAGCGGGGCGGATTCGCCAGCGCGAGATCGACGAGCTTCTGGCGAAACCCCTGGCACTCCGGATCGCTGGGACGCGCGGCGCAAGCGCGCTGCGCGCCCGAGGCCTCGTCGAGCACGATCGGATCGAAGCGCCGGCTGCTCTGAACGGGCGTCGGGACGAGACGGATCTCGCGCGTGAACGGGACGGCAGCCGTCTGAGTCGCAAGCGAGGCGTCTGGCGTCCGCGCGACCGCGACGGGCGACTCGCCCGGCATCGTGATGTTCACCTGCACGCGCAGCGCGACCGCGGCGACGACCAGCAGCGCGGTCGCGCCCAGCGCCGGCGCCCAGCTACTCGTGAGCACCGCGTGCGCGGCATCGCGTAACTGGTCCCCGAATGTTGGCGCCGCCTCGCCGGCCTCGATGCGGGCGACGACGCGCGTCA